>JAGLZA010000203.1 GCA_023131835.1 Caldifarciminota bacterium | reverse complement strand
TTTGTTATCCCTTCCATTTCTTTGTCTCCATATACTCCTTTAAAGGTTGTCTCTGGTTCACCATAAAAACCGCGAAATAAAAACCCCAAACCTTTCACCTCAAATGCCCGAGGATGGAGGCTTATAATTATTGAAAAAATTATTATTATGAAGAATGCACCCCCAGAAAAATAAATTAACCCCCTCTCTCTTGAAAAAAGCGAATAACCAAATAATACAATCAATGCTATCAAAGCAACATAAGAGAATATCAGGTTTCTCTTAACATGCAACCATGAAACTGACTTGTTTTTTGCTTTTTTAACTGTTGTTTTTATTCTTCCCAAGATCTTTTATTCTCTCCATATGAGTTTAAATTATTAGATTTAGTTGTCAAAATCCCTTTCATTTCGGTTTATCCTCCTCGGGGATAATGTATCTTTTTACCCAAAAGCCACATTCGTTGCAATCACCTGCTATAAAAGCTGTTAAATAAAGGTTACCATCCATTCCCCAAACAGGATCATTGATTTCTACTGTTTCTTGGTTTTCTGATGGTAGAAAATAAACCTTTGTAATCTCTTTTGTTTTTTCATCTATGTATAAAACCAAATAACCAAACGGTTTTTCCCTTTTACGAGCATTAACCGTTAAATAGCCTCCCTTAGTCTTTCTAATATTAAATAAATTTGGACTAAGTTTTCCAACAATACTTATCTCTGTTAGAACCCTTATCTGTCTTTCTTGCTTGTCTTCTTCGGCAATAGTCACTAATAGATCTCCTGATTTTTTGTCATATTCAACCTGATAATTTTTCCCATTTACCGGAGTGAATATACGGTTGGATTCACCCTTTTTAATGATTTTTCCGTTGTTGGATATTATATATTGAATACACCGATCAACATTTTCCACTATAAGATGTCCCTCCGCATTTATGGCTGTTAAAAGAAAAGTGTTTTTCTCATCAGTAAATTTTGGTATCCTTTTCTTTAATTTACCTTCAGTTGAATAAACTTGATCTCCTATGTAAATATTCCCTTCTCTATCGACTAAAAAACCGCCTATTGGAAATTTTGATATGGAAAAAGGAAAAGAAAGTAAAAATTTTCCTTCTTTGGAAAATTTGTGAACTTTTACATTAACCTGATCAAGAATATAAATGTTCCCTTCTTTATCTATTGCAGGATCGCAATAGGGACCAATAGGCAACCAATCATCTTCCCACTTTAGCCCAAATTCTCCCAGACCACTACCCCATTTCCCAACAACTACCTTTTCACCCTCTAACACCTTTATATCTATTTTATCTTTATTCTGAGAATGAATACTTAGTGAAACTAAAAATAGTAATCCTACAGGGATTATCATAACTTTAATTTTTTGAACCATAACTCCCCCTTTTATTGGTTATGCGGTTTCCTTCCAACGCCTGCCTGATCTTCAACATTACCAGCCCAATCTCGTTCCCAATGAATATGGTCTATTCTTGCACTATTTCTAAAAGTTCTTTTTACAACTTTATCACCATCATTTGATGGATATGGGGGATAGGCATGTGACGATGCATGTATTACTCCATCTTCCCCACCAATTTCTACATATATGCCAACATGATCCACAACGCCATCAGCAGGATGTCCATGTCGTGGAATATCCAAGAACCACATATCCCCATCAACTGCATCATCCATTTCAAGGGTGTCCTTTCCGTAGTATCCCTCAAGCATGTCGGCACTGGTATTGTTTATATCATACACATTTGAGGTGGTTGTATCATTGTCTAAATCCTCTCCAACCCAGATGTAACTCCATCCTGCAAGTCCAGCACAGTCAAGTCCTTCATATCCCTTATGCTTCCCCTTGATTATCCTTGTTTTCTCAGTAGTATCATTCCACGGTGCACTGTAATACTGGTTTCTGCCATAAGGTGGTTGATAAACTAAAGTCGTACCAGGGATAGGACATCCCTCCACTTTCATCACAAACGGGACATCAAGATAACTCGATGCCCATTGAACTATGGTGCTGTCATAATCGCCTTTTATACTCACTCTGAACATATCTATACCTCTGGGTGTCTTTACATCCTGAACGACCTTATTCTCTATCCTGTTCTTTATATAAACCCTGTATCTCTTCGTCCCTAATGAATCAAGGTCTTGTTCGTTCTCCTGCCATCCCCAACCACTTCCTATACCTTTATCCCATTCACCCAGTAGGGTTGT
>JAGLZA010000202.1 GCA_023131835.1 Caldifarciminota bacterium | reverse complement strand
GGAGCGAAGCGACTATCTCTGTGGTAAAAAAATGGTGTGTGTGTGTTTATTTCCCCCCTTGCATATTATATAAAGGTTTTTATAATCTTTAATATGAGTAATTTTGGAATATCTACTACTTTAACAATGGATAGTTCGGTGTATAGTAGCCTTGATGCAATCGGTAAGAGTTTTTTTAAATGGGTGGAGATAAGATGTGAGAGCAGGCATTTTGATTTTGAAGATGAAAGGGAGTTGAAAAGAATAAAGGAATCCCTGAGAAGAAACCAGCTGAAAGTATCTTCGCTTCATCCGCCAGGGTGTGTTGATATAGCGACTAATGATGAATGGATGCGGATGAAATCGGTTCGTGAAGTAGAAAAAACCATACTAATTGCTGATAGGTTGAGTGCTAAAAGGGTTATAGTTCATCCTGGTTCTTTGGACGGGATAATAGAACAGTCAGAAAAAAGCCTTGAAGAGTTAGTAGAATTTTCCGAAGAGTGGGGGATAGTACTTCTTCTGGAGAATACATTTCCAGGCTATTTTGGGTCAGAACCAAAGGAACTCATTGAACTTGCAACCAAATTTGATCTCCCTATATGCCTGGATACATCACATGCCACAGCTAAGGGTGACCGAATCGAGGAATTTTTGGATTTATTCTGTAGTAGAATAACCCATCTGCATATATCTGATTCTAATATGGAAGGTAATGATGATCATCTGATTCCAGGCGAAGGGAAGATAGATTGGTATCCCATCGAAGAATTTATAGCACAGCATGACGGATATAACATCTTTGAATTAATGCCATCCGAACATCCGGAAGAGATACTATCAAAGCTTGCGAAAATTACTGATGAATGGAATAGAAAGAAGATTTCCCCTTGACCTTTTTGGGTTTTCCTGTTAGAATAGAAGTCGGAGGATTATATGATTATTCAATGTCCAAAATGTAAGAGAAAGTATGAAGTAAATGATACCGATGTTCCTATTGGTGGCGGCCCGGTTCGTTGCCCTGACTGCAGTAATATCTTTGTGATATACAGAGAACCTCTTGATATTGAACTTGTTCCGATAAAGGAAGAGGTTGCAATAGAGGTTGCAATAGAGGAAGAGGTTGCAATCGAACCCTCATTAGAGGAGAGAACAATTACCCCACCTATAGAGAAGGTAATAGAAGAGGAGAAGGAGCGGATAGAGGTAGAGATAGAGACAGAGACAGTGCCTTCTGTTAGTGAAGTAAAAGAGAGATTGCGGAGGGTGGTTGAGAAGCGTAGGACAGGAGCTGAGGTTTTGCCTGAATCCTGGAGTGAAGAGTTAAAGAAAAAACATGAAAGAGCCAGAAGACTTGCCCGTTCCCTTGCTAAGGATATCTTGCTTTATCATAAAGAAGAGGTTGAAAGAGGCATAAAGGAGGGTAATCTTGCAGCGATCCTTCGTAATGAGATAAAGAAATCTTGGCAATTCTTCAAGAGACAGGTTGGGGAGGATGTATTAAAAGAGAAAAATTACTTTAAAGATGCATTGAATGAAATACTGGGTGAAGGAAAAGAGATATTCGTATGATTGTTGATTTTAGGAGGTTGTAGATGAAAAGTCTAAAATGGAAGTGGCTGTTTATTTTTATAGTTATACTTCTCGCCATCTGGCAGTTACATTATTCATGGATCTACTTTTCTCGTAGTGAAGATGAGTTGAGTAGAATACCTGCGCATAAAAGAGAAGTCATTGAGTCCAGAGCTCTCCACCTTGGTTTGGATCTTAAGGGCGGTATGCATATGGTACTAAAGATAGATAAATCCAAACTCAAGGAGGAAGAGATCCCGGGAGCATTAGACCGTGCACTTGAGATCGTTCGGAATAGGATTGACCAATTCGGAGTATCCGAACCCGACATAAGAAAGCAGGGAACAGACAAAATGATGGTTGACCTACCTGGTGTCATAGACAGGGATAGAGCTCGCGAGATATTAGGCAGGACTGCACTGCTGGAATTTAAGTCTGTTGCAGAAACAAGTATGTTTCAGAATGCACTCAATAGTACCAATGACTACCTTAAAGGGTGTCTTGGAGATACATTTAATCTCTTCAGTTATTTCATAGGGCAAAATGTCTATGGTATAATATCACCATATAAGACATATATTGATTCTTTGCTCACCTCACCAGAGGTTAAGAATCAGCTCCCCTATGGATATGTATTCCAGTGGGGTAAAGAGGTGATTCAAGAAGGATATAGGTATTATCCCCTATATCTCTTGAAAGAAGTTCCCCTCCTTACAGGAAGTGCCATTCTTGATGCCAGACACGGCATAGGAACACAGGACAATCCTGCAGGTGTAAGAGTGGATCTAACTATGACAAGGGGGGCAGCGGCAGAGTGGGCTCAGATTACCGGAGCTCATGTGGGAAGGAGGATAGCGATAGTTCTTGATGGTATTGTCCAATCCGCACCAGGAGTCAGGGAAAGGATACCCAATGGTCGTTCCGTTATTACGCTTGGGAATGTTTCTATGGAGGACGCAAAGACACTGGCTATTGTTCTCAGAGCAGGTGCCCTACCCGCTCCACTGGAAATAATAGAGGAACGTTCTATTGGTCCATCTCTTGGGTTAGATTCTATCACTGCAGGAGCCAGGGCGTTAATCCTTGGAAGTATTCTTGTCTTCCTCTTTATTGTTGCTTATTACCGTAAGACAGGAGTGGTAGCCATATTTGCTCTAATCCTCAATATTGGATTCCTGCTGGCTGTTCTTTCGGGATTGCGAGCCACCCTTACATTACCCGGACTTGCCGGGATTGTCCTTACAGTTGGTGCTGCAATCGATGCCAATGTTCTAATTTTTGAAAGGATAAGGGAGGAACTTGCAGCAGGAAAGACTATACGGACAGCCATTGTGAGTGGATATGAGAGGGTTTTCTCTACAATATTGGATGCCAATGCTACCACATTTATTGCTGCTATCATTCTCTTCTATTTTGGAACAGGCCCAATAAAGGGATTCGCAATCACTCTATCCATTGGTCTTGCTGCCAGTTTCTTTACAGCAATATTCGTCACCCGCAATGTGTTCGAGTACTGGACACTAAAGGGATTAAAGGAAATAAAGATGTTCCAGATATTCCGGAAGCCGAATTTTGACTTCATTAATACAAGGAAGGTGGCTTTTATCTTTTCAGGCGTTCTTATCTTTTCAGGCATTGTTTCCCTTGCTGCTCATAAGGGTCCTAACTATGGTATTGATTTCACCGGAGGACGATCGTTGGAGGTTGAATTCACTGAAAGTGTTTCTTCAGAGGAGATGAGAATTGCCGTGTCCTCTATTGGCTTTACAGATGCATCAATCCAGAAATATACAGGTAAAGAAATATTTATATTGAAGATAAAAGAAACAGGAATCTCAATGGATAAGCTAAAGGAGGAACTCTCGGGGAGATTTAAGGATAAAGGGATTAGTTTCCCAAGGGAGGAAAAGGTTGGAGCAGCAATAAGTAAAGGGCTTCAGACACGAGCCTTCTGGGTTCTTCTTCTTGGAATGATCGGCATTCTTATCTATGTCTCTATTAGATTTACCTTAAGGTTTGCAGTTGCTGCTGTTGTAGCTCTGCTTCACGACCTTCTTATAACTGTTGGGATACTATCGCTTACCAATACAGAGTTTAATATTCCCATTATTGCTGGTCTCCTCACTATCCTCGGATATTCCATTAATGACTCTATTGTGATATCCGATAGGATAAGGGAGAATACGAAACTGCTCCGGGGTAAACCATATGATGAGATAGTAAATCGTTCCATAAATAATACCCTGTCAAGGACGATAATCACCTCGGTTACTACACTCTTTGTCCTGTTCTCTCTCTATTTTATGGGAGGAAGAATACTGCATGGATTCTCCTTTACTATGCTTATAGGAGTTATTATTGGAACATACTCTTCTATCTTTATTGTTGCACCAATAGTTGCTGCATGGGAAAGGAGGAGCCCGGCCAGAAGGGTATAATATGAGCAGGACGCGACGTTTTAAGGTCGGCGAAATTTTGTTTAAGGAAGGAGATCTTCCTGATGAGATGTTTTTGATACGGCAGGGACGTGTTAGAATTAAGAAGAAGGGGAAATGGGTTGCAGATCTAAAAGTAGGAGACTTTGTTGGAGAGATGGGAGTTCTTGATAAAAAGCCTCGTTCTGCAACAGTAGTGGCTTTAGAAGATACGGTTGTTTCTGTTCTGGATGCAAAAAACCTGGAGGAGAAGATTGAGGAAGAACCGATGATAGGAATACTTATTAGAAGCCTTATAAAAAGGCTGAGGGAAACGGATAGGAGGTTATTTAGTAATGAGATTGGGAGTTAATATAGATCATGTGGCAACCATACGAGAGGCACGCGGAACCCGTTATCCGGATCCGATCGAGGCAGCCCTTCTTGCAGAATCAGCAGGTGCTGATGGTATTACTGCGCACATAAGGATAGATAGAAGGCATATTAAGGAAAGGGATATCAGGATATTGAAAGAGGTTGTTAAGACCTATCTGAATGTAGAGGCTTCTCTGGATTCGGAGATTCAATCTTTTCTCCGGGATGTAAAACCCCATTGGGTTTGCCTTGTGCCTGAAAGAGAACAAGAAATCACCACTGAAGGAGGTTTGAATCTGCCGAAGGTTGTGGAAGAGGTTGAAAAAGTTACAGACAAATTAAAGTGTTCTGGGATAATGGTTACCTTTTTTATTGAGCCTGAAAAGAAGATGGTGGAAATGGCTTCTAAATTGGGAGCATGCGCTGTTGAATTAAATACAGGAAAATGGAGCGAGAACCCCTGTGCGGAAAACTATAAAAAGATAGAAGAGGCAGTGCAGGTTGGTATTGCTATAGGACTGGAGGTTCATGCGGGTCACGGGCTTAATCTCCAGAATGTAGGTGCAATAGCAGAGATAGAAGAGATAAGCGAGTTGAATATAGGGCATGCAATCATTGCCAGGGCAATTATTGTTGGGATGGAGAGTGCGGTTGCTGAAATGAAAGAAAGGATGTTATTACTTTAAGTAGAATCTGAATGGATTTCCCTCAGGCTGAGGAATACCTCAATTCCCTTATCAATAGGGAAAAATCTACAAGGTTAAAGTATCCTGATTCTTTAATCAGATTCCGTGAATATTTGAAAGAAATTGATAGTCCCCAGGAAGGGCTTAACGCTTTCCATGTTGCAGGAACCAAAGGAAAGGGTTCTACTGTTCATATAATAGAGGTGTTTTGCAGGGCGTCGGGATATTCCACCGGTCTCTATACCTCTCCCCATGTAAGTTCTGTCAGGGAACGAATAAGGATAAATGGTGAACTCATCTCAAGAGAACTCTTTGCATCTCTGATAGGCGAACTGGCATCTACAGGGCGTAAAGTGAGTTATTTTGAAACCCTTACGGCGGCAGCATTTCTTCTTTTTAAGCGGGAAAAGGTTGATTATTCAATCTTTGAAGTGGGTTTGGGAGGAAGGCTGGATGCAACCAATGTGATTGATTCAACTGTATCTATAATAACACCAATCAGTTTTGACCATACTAAAACCCTTGGCAATACTATAGAAGAGATTGCAGGAGAGAAGGCAGGAATCCTGAAGGAGGACGGGATCAATATCTCAGCCCCTCAGCTTCCTGCGGTAGAGAACATCCTGAAGGAGAAAACGAATGGGAATATACAGTTCGTTACCGATTATGAAGTTCTCTCTGTCACCCAGGAAGGGACTTCTTTTTTGTTTGATAATAATGAGTTCCATATCGGTCTCATTGGTGAACACCAGGCTCTAAACGCATCAGTTGCACTTACTGCCTGCAAGAAAATGGGGATTCCGTTAGACTTCGAAAAGATAAATAGAGCATTCTCTCGATTTAACATACCTGGTCGATTTCAGATACTCAAGGAAGATCCCTATATCGTGCTGGATGGTGCTCACAATGTAGCATCGATGAATGTCTTGAAAGAGGCAATTTCAAAGGTGTTCAAAAAAAAGGTTCTATTGGTTTTTTCCTGCCGTTCCGACAAGGACTTATCCGGTATGCTCGGTGAGATAAAATCAGTGGTTAAAAGAATCTATCCAACAACCATTTCCTCTCCGATATCCATAACCCCGGAGGTTATAAAGGATGCTTCTGTAAAAAAGGGTATTAAGATTTCATCTCTTGAGGAAAATTCAATTAAAGCACTACAAAAAGCCATCTCTGATGCCAGTACCTATGATGTTATTGTGGTAACAGGTTCCTTCTACCTGTTAGGGGATATTTTACAATCCCCGTTCTTGAATGCTACGCTCGGTGGCAGACAGAAAAGAAGTCCAAGGTCCAAGGTCCAAGGTCAGTAAGTCGAGCGTCATGAGTCAAAGAGTTGGTGAGTTAGTGAGTTGGTCA
>JAGLZA010000201.1 GCA_023131835.1 Caldifarciminota bacterium | reverse complement strand
TCCACAGGGATTAGGATTTAGGGCACAACCCAGACCTTTACCAGAATAAGAAGGGCGAAGATGTCATACTGTGCAACCACCGAGCTTTTTCAGGGTTGCCTCTACAGAGGGCAAGATGTATCTTGTTCCTACAGGGTCGCAGAGCAAGCTCTGCCACTACAAATAATTGTAGAGGCTGTGCTCATTCCTAATAGGGCGTATGCAATACGCCCCTACATTCAAACCGACCAACCCACCAACCCATTACTTTGCGTTCTTCGCGAGAAAAACGGGTAGTCAGGAAAACACTTGACTTAAAAGGGAAATCGGCTAATATATTCTTATGACTATTAAAAGAGATTCGATATTTTCTGTATTAGAGAAGGAAAAGATAAGATGTTTTACTATTTCCGATATCTGCTCCCTTTTTTCCATATCAAGTAACTATGCTTCACAGATCGTATATCAATTAAAGTTGGAGGAGAGAGTAGAAGAAATAGAAAAGGGAAAATATATATTAACCGATTGCGATATTTATCCACTGCTAATTGGCTATAAGACTGTTTGCCCTTCTTATATCTCTTTTAAGACTGCATTATATGCGTATAATATAAGAGAAGAGAGAGGAGATGAGATATATATAGCTACGCCCAAGAGGAAAAAGACTCTCGATTTTAAATCATACATTTTTAAATATATAACCCTGAAACCCTACAAGTTCTTTGGCTATCGTGAGACCTATATAAATGGGAATAAGGTTACCATTGCGGAGCCTGAGAAGGCTATAATAGATTCTTTTGAGGAGTTGAATTATGGACCCGAAGTGGTGAAATTCACTGATACATTGATGAAAGCCCTTAATATCATCTCTATTGAAAAGTTGATTCATTATGCCAAAAGATTCAGGGATAAAAGTCTTCTTGCAAGATTGGGTTATATGCTGGATGTAATTGGTATCAAAAGAGATATTCCTGATAAGTTTCTGCCAAAGGATTATATAAAACTGAATCCATCCGGGGAGCGTCGTGGGAAGTGGGTCTCAAAGTGGAAAATTATAGATAATCGCTGAGCTTTCCCACCGGGATATTAAGGTCAATTCTCTTATTTACACATAAGGTCAGATGTTTTACAAATTCCATCTCTTTATCCAGACCTCTATAGTGATAATATGCTGAATTATTGGTCAATAGAGGATCTGGAACTGATTGTTCCATCGGCGTTTTGGGAATGGGTGAGAATTCCGCCAGGGATATCTTTACACCAATAGTTCCAACATCAAGGATAGACTTAATAATTGAGCCCTGATCCTGTTCGGGAAGTCCGGCAAGTAGGTACACATAGATATGACTCTTGCTATATCCTGCGTCAGCAAGATTATCCACGGCTTTTAAGAATTCCTCATAGGTAGTCTTAAACTCAAGTTTCTTCTGAAGGGTTTCATCAGTCGTCTCAAGGGATAGACGAGGCTCTCTGAATCCAGCATCCATCATAGCCTCCGCAACCTTTTTGCTCAGAAATCTGGAGTGGAGTCCGTTTGGTGTATAAAATGTTGCA
Organism: Caldifarciminota bacterium; assembly: GCA_023131835.1. Classification (GTDB taxonomy): domain Bacteria; phylum Hydrothermota; class UBA3072; order UBA3072; family UBA3072; genus JAGLZA01. Next base: position 16,306 of record JAGLZA010000201.1, on the reverse strand, counting down.
GAGATTCCCTTTTCCTTTAACCCATAACAAAATTCAATAAATCTATCTTCAGGGATAAGGAGAGCATCATCGTAGAAAGCAAATCTATGAATCCCTTTCTTATATAGGAACTCGATTTCCTGAATGACCTGATGAATCTCCTTATCTTTTTTTTCTCTATAGAGTTGCGGTGTGGCGCAGTAGGGACAACGGAATGGGCATCCAAGAGAGGTCGTTATTGCAGCATATTCAAGTGTATCATAATGAGAATAGTCAGGTGGCGGAAATAAATCAAAGTCCTCTGGTATTGTTATATCCAATTCATCAATCCAATTATCACCGATACAATAAATCCTATCATATCCGATAGATTTTGCATGTTCAGAGAGAAGGGTCGGGTATATTCCGCCAAGGAGTAGGGTCGGTTTTTCTCCTAATGAGTTTATAATTTCCTTTACCTCAATAACTCCAGGATACCAATATGTCATTGTGCAAGTCACCAGTACCACATCAGGGGAAAAGTCCTTTATTCTTTCTCTTATAACATTACGGGGCAACCCGTATCTCTTATATTTCCTGGGGATATTTCTTAAAACAGGTGGTTTCTCTACCTCTTTAGAATAAAATTTTCCCCTTCCGGAATCATCACTCTTAACATTAGAAAAGAAAGGGTCCTGACGGTAGGTGGCATCGATGAGGGATACACTATAGTTTTTCTTCTTAAGGATATTGGAAAGATATAGAAGTCCTAATGGTTTCATCCAGAAATCATAAGCAGCAAAATCATAAATTGGTGGATTTATGAGGAGAACCTTTTTGATACTCATTAGCCGGGAGTCAGTCAGAAATCAACAGTATGAATAATAGTTGACTCACTCTTTCCTGTTAGCAGGACTCTGCCAACGGATTGCAATTTATATTCTCCCTTCAGTTTCTTTCTCGTCTGTTCCGTAATGAGTATGTCCGTTCTGTATTCCTTATTCAGGGGTTCAAGACGAGCGCAGGTATTGACCACATCCCCTATCGCTGTATATTCAGCGCGTTGACGAGAGCCAATATTCCCAATAACCACCTCGCCAGAATTTATAGCAATACCTATTTTAAGAGGGGTTTTCCCTCTTTTTTCCCTGTCTTTGTTAAAATAGTACATTCTTCTTTGCATTTCAATTGCACAGGAAATAGCCCTGTCAGCATGGCCAGGATGGAAAAGAGGAGCACCGAAGAGGCACAGAATGCCATCTCCTATGTACTTGTCTATCATTCCGCCAAATTGGAAGACGATTTCTGACATTCCTTCAAAATACCTGTTCAATTCCTCGACAACCATTTCCGGAGATTCTTTTTCAGCCCTGGCAGTAAATCCCCTGATATCACTCAGCAACACACTTATCTCTCTTCGTTCCCCTTCTAAAGCGAAATCGGGTGAACGTATTATCTTATTTATTACCTCAATAGGAACATATCTTGAGAATATATCCCTTATATGTCTCTTTTCCTTTTCTGCAAGTTGTATCCTGTAGATAAGACCTGTCACAAAAGCAAAGACAATACCCAGAAGCGGCCTTGACATCTCATAAGAGACCAAATTTGACTCGTACTGTAGGACAGCAAACAGGAAATATCCCGCCATAATGATGATGGTAATTATTGGAGAAATATAAGGAGGTGTCTTATTTGCTATCCATAATACAAGGAGTACCAAAAGGATAGAGAAAATTATAGTGGTACATTTTGAGGCTTTTTCTATAGGTTTTGAGAACAGGAGATTATGTATGATATTAGCATTGACTTCCACAGAGGGTAATTTACTGCCAAAGGGTGTTTGAGATATATCCCCGAGTGCGACGCTTGAAGAGCCCAGGAGAACAATCTTATTGGTAAATAGGCTGTCTGGAATGTTTTCTTCAAGAAGGTCCAGAATAGAAACATACCTGAAGGTCTTGAAATCCCCCTGGTAATTTATCCATAGGAGATTTTTATCTTCCAACCATGTATATTTTCCCTCTAATTTCAGTCTGCTACCGCGGAAGGACCATGTAATAGATGCCTTCTTTGCAACAGAAAAGGCAAGTGAAGGGACTGTTTTTCCCCTGTAATTGAAGAAAAGAGAAGATTTTCTCTGGACTCCATCGCAATCCTCCATAGAGTTTATAGCCCCATGACCCGCACAGTGGATTAGGAATTTTGAAATAGGTGTAACCATACCCTTAAACTCAGGGGCATTTTCTGGAGGGGGTATATTAAGGAGACTTGCGGAAAATCCTAAACCAGGAAGATCAGTTGAATCATTGGTGAGGTAGGAGGCAAGAACCACATTACCTGCTTTTTTGATAGATTCGCTGACATAGTCATCAAAGGACAATGCCGAAAGAGTGGTATCTACAATTCTCTTCATTCTTGTAGAGGTAATATTGGTGAGGAGTGCGGAGAGTTCGGTGGTCAAACGATCCCTGTAGACCTTATCCGTATGCCCGAATATTGAATCAGGTTCAGCAAAGATAATATCAATTCCTATGACAGAAGGTTTTTGATTTGCTATCAAGTTGATTGCCTTGCCAAAATAGTATCTTGGCCAGCTCTGGAATCTTCCCAGTTCCTTTAAGCTTTTCTCATCCACATCCACAATTATTATCTCTTCCCTTTCCTGGTCAAAATCAGTCTTTATAATATCCCTTAAATCATAAAGATATCTCTCCATTCCTGTATAGGCTCCAGGTAACCACTCCAGCACAACAAAGAGAAATACAGGAATCAAAATTCCGAATAATAGTAGTGCTCTTTTTCTTTTCATAGTTATTGTAGTATTGATAATGTTGTTATAGAAGTCAAGGGTTTTTCTGCCCACATCCCCTTTTTAACCGCAGATTAACGCAGAACCCAACCACTACCCCCTTTAATCTGTAATTCAAGAGGAAGAGCCCACCACCACCCACTCTTTTTCTCGCAAAGCTCGCAAAGGAAGGGGTTGGTGTGTTAGTCAGTTAGTAGGTTTGTGGGAGACCCTTTCGGGCTAATTGTAGGGGTAAGACATGTCTTGCCCTCTTCCCATGGGAGGATCGGGTTGTCCCAAATCCCAAATCCCAAATCCCAAATCCTAAATCCTAAATCCTAAAATACCCTTGAACCCTTATCAAAATGATTGTCAGTGTAAATCTGTGTCAAAAAATGGGGTGTAGTGTAGTTTTTCTGATTCTCTAAAGCCCTCATCCTTGACTATCTGCATAATTTATATAGATTAGACCGATGAGATTAAAGGAAATAACATTAATGGGGTTCAAATCCTTTCCTAAAAAGACCGTATTCAAACTCAAAGGTGGGATTACCACATTTGTAGGTCCAAATGGGTGCGGTAAGACCAATATTATAGATGCCGTTAAGTGGGGATTAGGGGAGATGAGCACTAAGGCTCTGCGTGCTGAACGTTTGGAAGACCTTATATTCAACGGCACCGAGAACAAGAGTGCTGTTGGGATGGCTGAGGTGAAATTACTGTTTCAGAATAACGGTGGCATTCCCCTTGAATATGAAGAAGTGGAGATAAAACGTCGCTATTTTCGTTCGGGCGAAGGTAATTTCTTTATAAATAATACTCCCTGTCGGTTACGAGATATCCAGACTCTCTTTGCCAATACTGGACTGAGAGGCGCAATCCTTGACCATCAAATGATAGAGGATTTCTTGCTTTCTGATTCGAACTTGCGAAGAGAACTATTGGAATCGATAGCAGGAATAAAAAAATACAGAGAAAACAGGTTGGAAGCGTTGAATAAACTCAACTCCGTTGAGAGATCCCTTGAGAAGATCGAAATAATCTTAAGAGAGAAGAAAAAGGTCAAACGATCACTAAAAAGGGAGGCTAATAGAGCAAAGAAATTCAGAGAACTTCAAGTGGAATTAAAGAGAAAGGTCATACTTATTTCTAAATCAAAGTTATTCTTTTTTTATTCCGAGATGAAGGAGAAAGAAAAAGCAATTGAGGAACTCGAGGCACATCTCGAAAAAATGCTCGGCAGAATAGCAAAAGAAAGCAGAGAGATAGAATGGGGGGAAGAGGAACTAAATGCAGAGCGAAAGAAGTTTGATGGATTGGTCGAACAGATTGAGGAAATACAGGATACTTTACTTAATCTCCGGGAAAGAAAGGCGGGGATCGAAGGTGAGCTCAAACACCTTGTGAATTTCTTAAATAATTTACCTGCTGATTTAGAGACAACACTCAAAGAAGAAGAGAAAAAACTCTTGAATCTAAAAGGACAGGAAGAGAAAATATCCTCTCTTTTACCTGAGTATGAAACCGGAAGGGAAAGAATTTCCGGAGAATTAGAGAAGATACTTTTGAATATCCGCTCCCTTGAGGGGAAAGAGCTCTCTCTTGAAGTAAAGATTCGGGAGCAAAAAACATATGTCGATTCCATTGAAACCCATTTAAAAGAACTAAACCAATCATTAAGAGCCAAAGAGGAGCAATTGAAAGAATTTAACATCAGGTTGACAGATAGTGACAAAGAGCTGAAAAAGAATGCAGAGGCAATAAACAAACTTCAGGAAATGGTTGTGGAGAAAGAATCAAAAAAAACTTCGTTATTACGGCAATTACAACACAGAAGGACAGAACTTAGCAGAATAGAAAAGGAAATTGAATTTTATCAAAGTAGAGACAGCGAACTCTCGGAAGGGATGAGAATATTAAAAGAAGAAATGAAACTCCCTATCCTATCCGATAATATTGAAGTTGAAAAGGGTTTTGAAGCAGTAATAGAAGCAGTTATGGAAGATTCCCTTAATGGAGCTGTGGGAACAATCGATGAGATTGAAAAGGCGATTGACTTTCTTGTTGAACTGTCGGTAGATGGGGGTATTCTGATTGTAGATGACGGAAAAGAAAATAAGAAAAATAGCAAATTATCAGAGAAGGTAACTGGAAAATTTTCATATATTATTAGGGAAAAATTATCCCGGTATCATTTAGCAGATAATCCAAGGGAAGCGTTAAATAGAAGCAGAAGTGAGGGGGGGGTCTGGATTACTCCTAAGGGGGATATTATTGACGATAGATTCATTAGATTATCCCAGGGTAAAGAAGGAGTGCTAATAAGAAGGGCAAAGGAGGCTTCTCTTCAAAAAGAAGCACAGAAGAATCAGGAGATTATAAGGAAAATAGAGGAAGAAGATAAGAAAATAATTGAAGGAATTAACGAGTTTAAGGGTGAACTGATAAAATCTGAGGGAAAAAGGGAGGAACTGGTAGATGAAAGAGCCAGGATTGAATTCGATATCAATAGACTGAACTATGAGATTCAATCTACCCGGGATGACCAATCATCCGATAGGAAAGAGATCCAGGGCTTTGCGAAATCTATCAGAGAAATGCAGGATGAAAAGAAGGATATTGAAAGAGAAATTACCCGATTAAATTCAAACCTTTCATCATTGCAGGAGGAACAAGAACTATTAGAAGAGAACTTGAAAACAACTTATAAGAAAAGGAATTCAATAAGGGATAGAATCAACCATCTCAATCAACAGTTGAGCAAACTGAAGGATGCACTCAATCTCAAACAGGAAAAAGAAGAATTGGAAGGACAGTCCAGGGATTTAAAGAGGAAAATCGAAGAACAGGGTGTAAGGCTTGACGAATTAAGAGAAGAATCAGGGAAGTTAAAGGAAGAGTTGGAAAAGAAGGGGCAAGAGATTAGCGTAAAAAGAAAGAGGTATTCAAATTGGCAGGAGGAGAGAGGTGTAATAGAAAGAAAGATAGATGCTATACAGATGGAACTTACCAGAGATAAATATGGAAAAGACAATATCACCAATGAAGTTTTCAGGGAATTTGGGGTAGAAATAGAACCCGAAAAAGTAGAGGTGGTCCCTGATTTAGAAGAAGAGATAGCAGAAGTAAGAGAAAGCATCCAATCCTTACAACCCATAAATCCTCTCGCTATAGATCAATATGAGGAGAAAAAGAAAGAACTGGACAGTATAGAAGAGGAGCATAACGACCTTCTTGATTCAAGAAGATATATCTTGAAGTCCATAGAGGAGATCGATAAAAAAGCCGAAGTCCGTTTTCAGGAAACATTTGCCGATATAAAAGAAGATTTTCAATCAATTTATGAGCGACTTTCACCGGAGGGAAGAGCCGATATAAAATTAACAGGGGATAATATTCTACAGTCCAGTATCGAGGTATTTGTTCAACCAAGAGGTAAAAAACTCCAGAGGATGGAACTTCTATCTACGGGGGAAAAAACCATTGCAGCCGTTTCCCTCCTTCTTGCTATAATGCTTAAGAGAAAATCCCCTATCTATATAATGGATGAGATAGATGCTCCACTTGATGAGAACAATATTGAACGATTCCTTGAATTACTTCAGGATTTTTCCGAAAATTCACAGGTGCTTCTCGTGACACATAACAGGCGAACTATGGAGGTATCTACCTCTATCTATGGAGTGACAATGGAAGAACAGGGTGTGTCATCTGTGTTATCAATAGACCCTTATAATATAATATGATTTTCCGAAGTAAAAAGGGGGTAAGATGAGCTGTCTGAAAAAAATAGTCCCTGCTGATGTCCCTTCTGATAAGAAAAAGTTATATAAAGAGATTTTTGAACGTGTTACAAAAGGAACTGGGCGGTTGATGCTCTTTGCGGGAGACCAGAAGATAGAACACCTGAATGCCGACTTCTTTGGCGATAATATCTCTGAAGACGATTCAGACCCCGAACATCTCTTCAGGATTGCAGGTGAAGCAGATATTGGTATTTTTGCTACTCAATTGGGTCTCATATCACTCTACGGGCAGGATTATACTGCTGTAGATTATCTTGTAAAACTCAACTCCAAGACCAATCTGGTAAAGACAGAGCAGATGGATCCGGTAAGTAAGCAACTCATCTCAGTTGAGCAGGTAATTCAATTCCGTGATAATTCCTCACTCAATATATATGGGGTTGGATATACTATCTACCTCGGGAGTGAATTTGAAGGAGAAATGCTACTTGAAGCATCCCGGATAATATATAAGGCACATTCCTATGGACTTATTACCATCCTGTGGATATACCCAAGAGGTAAATCTGTAGGTAACGAAAAAGATCCTCATCTTATTGCCGGTGCTACGGGTGTTGCCGCATGTCTTGGAGCTGATTTTGTCAAGGTGAATTATCCGGATGGAGAAGGAATTTCTCGGGCAGAAGCATTCAAGGAAGCAGTGAAAGCAGCAGGGAGATGTGGTGTCATTTGCGCAGGAGGGTCTAGCACCGATCCACAAAATTTCTTGAAACGAATATATGATCAGATACATATATCCGGTGCTCGCGGGAATGCGACAGGCAGGAATATCCATCAGAAACCTCTGAATAAGGCAATAAAGATATGTAATGCAATATCTGCAATCACATATAGGGATGTGAGTGTAGAGGAAGCATTGAAAATATATACGGGTGAATAGACGAAAACTGAATATGCGGTTTAGGCTTAAACTGTTTTTGCTGAAAGATTGTAAATCCTGTTATTGTTATGCAATATGTCACATATTATTATTAAATTAAATGGCATATTTTCATCAGCCATCCAGACTTGCCACACGAAAAGACGCGGTCAATTTCCCCAGCGAGGAAATTGCCGCTCGGCTCTCGGGCTTGCTCTCGTGAGATTAAAATCTCACGAACCATGCCCGCTCGTGGTCCGAGACGCTTTTCTTAGCGGCAAGTCCTCTGGCCCAATTCTACTCTATATTCTTATGAATCATTATCTCTTAAATGTGATATCTGTTTATAATAATCAAATAAGGGTTGTAAAACCTTGATTTTCTGTGGTGAATCTAAAAAATATGTTAATATGCAACGAATTTTATATTTAACAGTTATATTCTTATTTCTTCAATGTGACAAAGTAGACGAGAATAGAACAATAGAAATTAAAGGGACGAAGATAACAGTTGAAATGGCAGTTACTTCCTTGGAGAGAAGCAAAGGACTATCCCATAGGGATTCCTTAGCAAGGGATCATGGAATGTTTTTTGTTTTCCCTGATGAGGATAGAAGGGTATTCTGGATGTATGGATGCAGGTTTTCTATTGACCTTGCCTTCATTGATGGGTTTGGAACCATCAGGGAGATAGTTACTATGGAAAAGGAACCTGTTAATCGCCCGATAGACTCACTTAAGTTATATCCCTCAAAATCTTTTAGTATAAAGTATGCTCTTGAAATGCCTGCTGGGTGGTTTGAAGAACACGAGATTCGAGCGGGGAATCAGATAAAATATTTACCCTGAAGATAGGCGTCTCCCCGCGGCTCTTCATTTATTTGACACAGATTAACACAGATAGGCGCTCTGCAACCTCCCAATCCCTCCCTCGTAATACCTCATCTTTGCATAATGATTGCCAGTCTCTTCTTTTAAGTAACCGGTGAAGGAATAGTCGGTATTAAAGAACCCCGATTGAGCACGAAGGGAACCAAAGGCATAATACCGGTAACTTTTGATAACATCTCCAGATTCATCGGTCACAACCGCAGGACTACCGCGATTATCAAGATGCAGATACGAGGTATCACTATAATCATTTCGTACGATTCCAGGCTGGCGTTCACTTGAAAGCATACAAAATTTTAACGTTTTAATAGTAGAATTTTATCTTCAATGATAAATGTCACGGCGATGTCCGATATGGAGAATAGTAATACTATTTGGGCCATCGTCAAATTCGTAGATTATGCGGTAGTCTCCAATCCGTATACGCCAACCATCTCGTCCTCTCAACTTTTGACAACCAACTGGCCTTGGATTTTCACTCAAATTCAGGATTGCTTCCTTTATGCGATCGTAAATATCCTTTGGGATTTTAGATAACTCTTTCTGTGCACGGCGGAGAATGAACAAAGAATAACTCATTCTCTCTCTTGCTCAATCTCATTGATGGCTTTTTTGAAAGGTATTACCTCATCTTTTGAAGATTTTGCCCTATCATATGCGTAAAGAGATGCCAACTCTTCCAACTCCTCAAGGAGTTTTTTATATTCTTCAAAATCTAATAAAACACCAATACGGTTCCCATTTTCATCTACTAAATATTTTTCTTTAAGTGCTTTCATATCTTCCCCCTTATTTACTTCAGTTATATCTGAAACTGAACGCTTATCCTTTGTTTTCTACAATAGTTTTTGTCTCTTTTAGTCTTAGTATAACAAATTTTGTTATCTTTGTCAATATTATGATGACCTCACACTCCCCCCATTTTTAACCGCAGAGGACGCAGAGCCCAACCACTCCCTTTTGATTTCAGGCGGTTTCCTACCTTATCATAAAGATACGAATAATTGTAACTCCCATCCTGATACTCTTCACTCACCAATCTGCCATAATGGTCATACTGATAAGATGCAGAAAGTGTATCAAATATGAATAAATGCTTTCTCATACTTTCTTTTCATTCATCCCTGTGAACTTTAATTTTCGAAGTAGGATTTTAAGGTATATCTTTTTCGTCCTTCAATCTCACACACCAATCTATATCATCAAAATCTGTATCAAAACTAACTATATATTTCAAGCCAGAACTTCTAATAAATAAGGCTATTAGGGCGTCATGGAAATTAAGCCTTCCTCGTTTTTCTTTTGTTAAATTGATAATATCACTGTAGAAATCAGGTATTTCCGGATATAACCATTCGATCTTGTTCTCAGGTACAAATTTTTCTAAGTTTTGTACAATACCCTCAAATTTATCGGCTTCTTTACGTTCTACAAGCCTTTTACCAAGAACCGAAATCACCTCATTCATTATACAATCAAGAAAAATAATCTCCCAGTCTTTCTCTTCCAAAGCCTTTGCGATTTCCTTTGATTTATAATGCCATTTATCTTTCTTGTCTACCAAAGCAAGTAGAACATTTGCATCTATAACGGCTTTATTTACTCCCATACGCTTTCTGTGTCTGTAATGGCATTACCTCCAATAGAAGCAATACCTGCAAGTTTAGTAAGACGACTAGCTGGAATTGATTTAACTTCCATAAGTTCCCTCTCTATTTTCTTTAATTCTTCGCGAGGAAGTCGTCGCAATATTTCTTTAATTACTTTTATTGGGAGTTTGAGCGTTATTTCTTTCATTTATCCTCCTATAAAACTGCGTTAATAGCTGATTATCACTGAAATCACTTATAAACCTTTCTTTCCTTTTTAAGCGAATACCTTAATTTCTTTTTCATCTATAATCTTACTATACTATAACTACTTTTTTCTATCCTGTCAAGCATACAAAGGATTGCAACCGGGAAAACACCTAAAATTCAAAAGGATCAATGAACAGTCGAAATGTCACAAAGTCAAGCACCGAGACAAAAGAGAGACAAAAGAACGGTTCATATTTAATTTATAAGTATTACTTCTGGTAAATCAAGAGCGAAAAATGAGTGGGCAAAAATGTCAAATATTAAGATTTGAGTATACTCACTTCTCGGATTTCCGACGGATATAATAAAGAATGACAGTTCCATAACCAGCAGTACCCCATACTACTGCGAGTCCAAAACCCGCTATGATTGAAATATGGGGAGAAGAAAAAATCACACAGAGCATAAATATGCCTAATAAAATAAATAATGCTGCAAAAAATCCCGAGAGAATCCTCCACCTGTTCCCTTTATAGTAACATAGTTGGCCAAAATAAGCTAAAATAGAACCTGCAAAATAACTCACTATATAATAAACAACTCTCCAGGTAGCTATATCTTTCAACATTGTACCTCCTACTCTATAGCCCTTTAATTGGATTTGCGTTTGCGGCGAATAAGATAAAGCATAACACCCCAATAACCACAGGTACCCCATGCTGCTGCGAGCACAAAACCTGCTATAATTGAAATTCGGGGTGACGAAATAATCACACAAATCATTGATATGCCCAACAGAAGAAAGAGTGCTGCTAAAAGCCCAGATGGTAGGTTCCATCTATTATCCCTATAATAGTATACTTGCCCAAAATAACCCGAAATAGAACCTACGAAATAAGTCACTATATAATAGATAATCCGCCATACAGCTATATCTTTAATCATTGCTTCTCCCATTGTGCATTGTGTTTTTGTTGTATGTCTTTACCACGTCCCTGAACCTCGGGAAGTTTTGTTCTGCTTCTTGTAATATTGATAAACTTGGTTGGCTGATATACCAGTTGCAGAAAAGGCACCAACTGTCTGAGGACCTAAGATCCAAAGTGACATACCACCTGTCTTAAAAGCCAAAATGCTCCAACCTACTCCCTTTACTAAAGTAAAGCTTCCTACCATAGCCCAACCTCTTATCTCTTTTGGAGTTATTACCAACCCTATGACCGTGCCAATTTGTTTCCCTCCTGGTATATAATCAAAGGCCGCTGATAATATAGCACCGCCTACAATATCCCTTGCTGTTTGATCTAAAGCTTCCAAATCAGGCCCCTCATTTACCGCTTCCTGGATCTCGTCCATATATTCATTCGTAATATCTTCTTGTTCAGGCCCACCACCAGAACACCAATCACCAAAACTCTCACCAAAACCGTTACCCTCCCCTTCAAGGCGTTCTCCTGTATCCATTGAGCCTGCTATCTCTTTAGACATTCCTTCAGGATCCACAAAATTCAACGGGTCATTTCCACAGTAAACATACGGATTCAACGCCCCCAACGGATCAGGGCGGAGAAATCGCCCAATCCCTCCCTCGTAATACCTCATTTTTGCATAATGAGCCCCGGTCTCTTCTTTTAAGTAACCGGTGAACGAGTAATCGGTAGAAAATGCCCCTGACTGAGAGCGAAGCTCACCAAAGGCATAGTAACGATACTTTTTCTTTACATTTCCTGAATTATCGGTCACAACTGCTGGTGAACCCAATCTATCTAAGTGAATGTATGATGTATCTCCACCTGCGATCTCCATAACAGCCCCGGGAAGATACACCGACTTTTTAGTGAGATTTCCATTGTTATCATATTGATATTGTTTCATATCTGATAATATTTAAATTATACCATTAGTCAAGTTATGATTAATAATTACTAATATCTCAATCTCTATTCATTTTACCATTAAAGCCTACCTATAAAAATAATTTAAAATGAAATAAATAAGGATAAGTTCATTATAGCATGTGCAATGATAGTAGTTACAATAGTTTTTCTCTTTATAAATAGAAAACCGAATATTATACCTATAATCATATATTTTACAACCAGAATAAAAGATGAAGGGCAGTGATATAATGAAAAGATAATCGAACTAACGATTACAGCAGATTTGATTTTCATTCTTTCCTTAAATGATTCTATTAACACTACCCTGAATATAATCTCTTCCATTATTACGAAATATAAAAGTATTAATATAGAAAAATTAAATTCTGGAGGTTTAATCATTCTGTAATTATTTATTATATTTGTTTTTTCTATCATTATTGTAATTACTCTAAAAAATACGAAAATCATACCAATACCCAATCCCCAGTAGATGTCCTTTCTATTATTAATCACCAGATACAAATCTCTTAAATTTCTTAATTTCTTTTCTTTACTGTCATAAAGTATGAAAGTTATTAATAGAACTAAACAAAGAGCAGGTAGTATCAGGTATCTTAAAGGACTTTCACTAATTATTGTTTTTAATAAGGGGATAGTGATTGTAAAATATATAGTAAAAATTAAAAAGAAATATAGAATATCTTTATAATCCCAGGGAGTTACCTTTCTTTTTTTCTCGAAAAAGTAAATTATAAAAATTATTAAGAAAGATATTATATGCGATGTAATACAATCCCAGTTCATAATTTAAAATGTGCCAAAAGTTCCATCTTCATTTTCATGTAATATCCAGCAACCAGGTACAGGAACGATAAGCGTATATAAAGCCGTAGCAATAGCTTCCTGAACAGTCCATTGTTGACCTGGTGGTCTATTAAAAAGTGATTTATCAATGTATTCCCCAAGTTTTTGTCTATATTGACTGAACCTCAGTTGAAAGTAATCTAGATTATTTTTAATTCCTGCTGTTATATAGGCATTTATATATCGTGTACTATATCCATAACTGAACATTAACCCCTCAGGATCCACAAAATTCAACGGATCATTTCCACAATAAGCATACGGATTCAACGCCCCCAAGGGATCAACCCTCAAAAACTTCCCAATCCCTCCCTCGTAATACCTCATCTTTGCGTAATGATTGCCAGTCTCTTCTTTTAAGTAACCGGTAAACGAATAATCGGTATTAAACGAACCCGATTGAGCCCGAAGCTCACCAAAGGCATAGTAGTGATATTGTTTCTTTACATTTCCAGAATCATCGGTCACAACCGCAGGACTACCAAGGTTATCAAGAGATTCCAATCGGTTTTTCATATTCGATTTATAGGAATAAATTAGCGCCGAGCATACTAACTTTGAATTCACACATTTCAATCAGGGAACATTTTTCTATAAAGTTCATCGCTTACTCTGAACCCTTTGTTTCTTAATTGATCAACCAATTTTCGTTTATCAACCTCAAAACCTTTCTTAACTGCCAGGTCAATAGTTCCTATAACCCCCATCGTATCGACATTCATTAACTCAGCTATATCCTTGGCATTCTTTTCATCTATTAGAGCATAATCAGCATCTAATTCTTTACAAAGCGCAATAACTTCGGATTCCCCTCTTCCTAAAGTTATTGCCAACGCCTCCACAAGTGCTCTATCTTTAACTACTTTCCTTTTAATCCATCCATTATTGATTGCTTTTTGAGTTTCATTCGACCCCACCTCCTTTTTGCCTTTGAGTACAACTTCATTATAGACAGCATCCGGGATATATATGAAACCAAATAAATCCTTTAGCAGTTTAAATCGTTCTATAAACGCTAATCCAATTAAGCAACTACTATCTGCCACGACTCGTAGCTTTTTCACTTATAAATTGATTTATGTTATACTGTTTATTGTTTTCTGGTCTTTTGCGTAATCCTTCTCTCTATATTCGTAAGCGGGTATATTATATTCTTTTAGGAATTCAACAAACTTTACTCTACTCATTCCCGCTAATTCGGTAGCTTTCCCAAGGGATATTACATTTCTCTGAAACATAGTGACTGCAAGAGATATTTTTATCTCTTTTGCAATATCTTTCGATTTTCCTAACTTCTCTATTGAATATACTATGTCTTGAGGAATATCTATTTTTATATGTTTAACCGTCATAACTACCCCCTTTTATATTAATAATATAAATACAATTATGATATTGTCAATCACCATCTCCAAAACCTTCAATTGATTTTCAGGCTTCAGGTTTATTCTTTATCCTTCTTTTACACATTCCCACCAACAACAATCGCTGAACCATCCCCGTTGTAGGCAAATGAATCTGCATAAGCAGTCTTCAATTGATTGGTCCCTGAATAATAGGTCAATGTATCATCATTTGATTTCAGGCGGTTTTTCATATTTAATTTATAGGAATAAATCAGGATAAATCAAGGGCGAAAAACGAGTGGACAAAAATGTCACAAAGTCAAGCACCGAGCATACTGCCACTTATTCGCTAAAGTATATTCCGTCTAATTGCACATTTCTGTTACGGACTAAAATGTGTAATAATATCTGCCTGCTTGACAAGAATAAATTAGCACCGTCCCCTTACCCCCTTATCCTCTATTTATTCATGGTCTATAGAATTCAACCAAAGTTGATATACCAAAAAAAGGAGCAACAAGTACAATAAATACGCAATAAGTCCGAAATATTTTTGTAGATATCCGATGCACCTCTTTCGCTTTTTCTTCACTTTTTGTAATGAATTTTGTCAAATTCTTAATTAAATTCATTAAATTTTCAGATGTCGCATAAGCTAACAAACCTGCCACCACTATAATTCCAGAAAGGGGTGCAGAAAATAATCTTATATTTTGCGGTAAATCTTTAAACCTATCAACATTCAATAATTCCACCCCATAGGTTATTGTCAGTAAGAAACTAAAAGTACCGGAAATTATTCCTCCAAGGAATCTTGTAGCGATTTTTGAGATTTCCTCCTGTTTCCCAGAAAAAGGCAAATATTTCCTTAATGCTATTTTTACCCAAAAAGCAGGAAAAAAGAACAGACTTAGCCCGAATAAATATGCAAATGTCTTTACAATCCAAAACATTTGTTAATAAAAAAAGTATCAGTAATCATACCTTAAATTTGCAATCTCTATGGAGCTAATAGCCATCTTTCTTACTCATTTTTTTCAATCCCAATGCGGTTAAACCTCCGAGACCTCCGAAAATTACAAAACAGATATAACCAAGAAATATCTTATGAGAAAATATAGGTTTTAAAGGAAGATTTTCCTTAATGCCGATTGGTATACTATAACCGATTGAAACAAAAAATAGTAAACTGATTGCTATTATCCCAATAACTGGTTCTTTATCTTTTGCTATTAAACCCGCAACCAATCCCCCTATCCATAAAGATAATAAAAAGATAATTATATCCTGGGGGTACTTAGAAAAGGCTAATAAACCTGTTAATATTTCAAATAAAAAGAATGCAATCCATATACTAATCGTTCCAATAATTACTCCAATAATATTTCTTTTCATCAAACCTCCCAAAAAATTAGAGATATCACCGGCCAATAAAATAAGTAATTTTATCACCTATTTCAGTTGCATAATTGGGTATACCATATTTTATGTAACACTGAAAACAAGCCCAAGAACGATTTGCGTATGCCTCCAGTGTTGCAGTAATATAATTCTGGGTGGCAAAACCAGCACCAGCTGGAGTAAATCCATACCTTCCTGTGAAGTCAACAGAAAAAGAAGGATCAGGATTATTCAACAAAGCATTTTCTAAACACTGATCTAATCCTACACTCCACATCATATTCGGATCGATCGGGGCAATTAAAGCAGCACGTATCTCAAACCCACCCCCATCCTCATCCTCCGGTTTCTTTCCCGGGGGTCTGTTGCCTCCTCTTTTACCTACAGCACCTCTAACTCTACGAGGGTATACAATTCGCTTTGCAGGGAGACCAAGAAATTCACCTTCCTCCTGGTTTCTCTCGATGACATAGATAAATGCATCGTCATAAGAATCCATATAATCATACGCCCATCCGTCTCCGTCTCCTACAGTTACCCCAGAAACATTAATGATAGGGAGACCATCTTCAGCGTAACCCCCAAAACTTGTCTGCCATGGTTCCAACCCCCAAGGATCCACAAAATTCAACGGGTCATTATTACAGTAAACATACGGATTCAATGCCCCCAAAGGATCAACCCTCAAAAACCTCCCAATCCCTCCCTC
>JAGLZA010000200.1 GCA_023131835.1 Caldifarciminota bacterium | reverse complement strand
GCTAAGCTGGCTATTAAAGATATTCCATCTTTGGAAAGCAGAGCACACTCCGTAGCAATTGCTTTAAGTTCTTGAATCTGAGAGGGTTTTTCTTTGTTTTCGGAAAGCCCCTCTCTTTCAGTAAAATCCCTATTTAATGCTTGTTGTAGTGGTAGTTTAACTTCTTCAAAAACTTCTGAACTTCTTTCTTCTGATGATTTTATTCCAAAAGTTACGTGTTTATCTTGTGTATATTGACGAATAAAATAGAATCTTTCTATTCTGTTGTTGTCTTTTTGTTTCTCTAATTCTTCGACAGCAATTTGAATTATACGTTCAAGTTTACTTATATCTCCGTCAAATACATTCCAAGAAAACCACTTATTCATGAGTATTCCTCCTTTAGCACAACCTCACTCCATCTTACGCATCTTACTCCACCTCGCAGTGATTCCCATTCCATCCGTTTCTACCTCCTTCGCCTGAGCAGGTATGTTATTGCCAATAATCCACTAATTGCTAATATTACGTCAAATCCTGGTGGTTTCGGCGTGGGTGTAGCTTCAGGTATAATATCACTCTCCGTTTGTACATTCGGATCATAAGGTGCATAATCGTATTTATCTGGTACTCCATCTCCATCTGAGTCTATAGGAGTTGGAGTTGGTGTAAAGGCTGGAGTTGATATCGGCGTGGGTGTAGTTTCAGGTATAATATCACTCTCCGTTTGTACATTCGGATTATAAGGAGCATAATCGTATTTATCTGGCACTCCATCGCTATCTGAGTCTATAGGGGTTGGAGTTGGTGTAAAGGCTGGAGTCAATAATGTTGCTGGTGTAGAGGGTGGGGTTGTCGTCGGTGTAATTTCACCAAAGCAATAAATGTTATAATCACGAGAACCAATAAATACCTTATCATCTGATACCGCTGGAGAAGACCAAACTTGGCCTATCCCTTTTTCCCATTTCAAATTTCCGGTGGAAGCATCCAACGCATAGAAATAGCCATCATCTGAACCTATGTAGACAGTGTCGCCTGTCACCGCAGGAGAGGAACGGACAATATAGT
>JAGLZA010000020.1 GCA_023131835.1 Caldifarciminota bacterium | reverse complement strand
GAGTGTTTTAGGATTTGGGGTTTAGAAATCAGAATTAATAAAACTTCCTTCGGTGTTCCTTCTCTCCCCTCTCGTTTTTTTCTTGTGTTGAGGTGTGGAAGAAACAACATATTAATTTCTCTGTGCCCTCAGTGTCTCTGTGGCAGAAAGAATCAGTCCAATCAGTGGAAATCAGCGTCAAAAAAGGGGTTTGGGCTCTGGGTAGGATTCTCGACTGATGACTCTTGACTCTATCTTAAACAGTGAAGAAACCGTGGCATATATTAGGGGTTGGGATTTAGGGGGTAGGATTTGGGTTTAAAGTACTGCGTTTATTGAGTTCGTTGGGCTCGTAGGGTTGAAAACCCAGCACAGAACCCTTCCGAGATTGCTTCACTGGGGTCAGGCAGGAAGAAAAGTTCGCAATGACTATTTGCTGGGTTCACTAAGTTTGTCAAGTCCGTTCCTAATTAACTATTTAACCATTCAACTATTTAACTAATTCCCTTTGCGAGGAATTTTAAAGAAACCGTGCAGGAACCGTGGCAAAAAAGGTGGAGTAAGGCAGTACCTCATCTCTATTTTGTTGGCAGGGCGGTAAGTTTAACCTTATCTATCCAAACAGTTCCACTACCTTCCACTACAAGACTTAACTGGACAAGATCAGGTTTACATTCTTCCCTCACAAGAAATTCTACCTCGATTTTCTTCCAATCAGTTGTTCCTGTTATGGTATCTCTTGAACGGTGAAGGAAACCCTTTACTTTACCATATCTTTCAGGAATCTGCACGCCTACCTCCAGAAATGCCTTACCATCTAAATCCTGACTCCTGCAGTAAGCCTCCCATATAAGTCTTGGTGCCTTTATCGGGATATTATGCACCAAATAAAGATAGGCAGTAGCACTATCTTTTGCATCAATCCTTATAGAACTCAAACCATCATAGGAAATATCATCATCCATTGAAAGATTAAAACTTGTTATAACCTTATCCAATGAATTAACAGGGAAATCATAGATTATTGACTCCTCTTTTTTGCAACCTATAATAATGACCAAAAATAAGATAATCGCAAAGAAAACCCTCCCTGACACCTTGAGAAACCTGGCCTTACCCCTAATAAATTCGATGTTAAAAGTCAACATTTTCTCCTCCTTTGTGCAATCTAAATTTCAAACCGGCTATTCTGTATGCTCTCTTTACCTCTTTTTCAAGAGTATAAAGGGTTTTTGAGAAAAAAAGATGTGATGGAGCACTGGTATCGGAGCAACCAAACCCCGGGATATAGCGCATCTTCTCAGAGAGCAGGGTCGCCACTTCCTCTTCTTTACCTTCTACCACAATCTCGGCAAAAAGCCATTTAACAATCCTGCAATGAATAATCAGATAATCTATATGCCAGTGTGGATTTTTAACATTACCCCTATAGGCGTTATCTATATGTCTAATTACTCTATGTTCCCCTGAAAGAGCAGAGCCTGTGTAGGCATAATATCCTGATTTGAATAAGTGTAGACCGAGTTTGCCGATAATTATACTCTTTTTTTCCGGAAGATAAAGAAAGATGGTATAAATTCCTTTCATTTCATTATTTCCCTGTATAGTTCTACCACCTCTTCTTTACTCAATGTTTCTGCTCGCCTTCTTAGAGCAAAATTAACACCCTCTGTATTATAGTCATAAAGATTGTTCTTCAGTGTTTTTCTCCGATATCTAAAGATATCCCGCAAGAATCGTTCAAATTCTTCTGTGACTTCAATAATAGGATTATGCCTCAAGATTCCCTTTAATACTGTGGATGTAACCTCCGGTTTTGGGAAAAATGAATTTGGTGAAATATCAAACTCAATATTCATCTCAAAGAGTATCTGAAAGAGGATAGAGAGTGAAGAATAAGACTTTCTTCCGGGTTCTGAGATTAGACGCTCCGCCACTTCCTTCTGCACAACCACAAACCATCTCTTTAACTTATCCCTGTGGTCTTTTATGCGAAGTAGTATCCTTATAGATATTGAGAAGGGTAGTGCACCAACAACCACTTCAGGCAGGGTTTCATCAATGGGAAATGAGAGAAAATCTTCGTTTATAACATTAACTCCTGTAGTCTTGAGATACTGGCAAAAATCCTTATCAATCTCTACCGCAGTCACATCAAAACCATTCTTAACGAGATACTTCGTTATAATGCCCAGTCCACTTCCTATCTCAAGAACCCTTTTGTCCTCAAATACCTCTACCAAATCGGCAATACTCCTTGCCACATTCTCCTCAAGCAGGAGATTCTGCCCTCGTGATTTCGTAAGATACTTTTCCCCGAGGATTTTTTGAATCTCTTTTACTCGCATATCATTTAATACAAACGCAGTCTTTCGTTAGCGAGAACAATCTCAAGGTCGATTAACTCATTGAATGCCTTATCATATCTTCCCCCTGCCTCCCAGAGAATAAAACCATCCTCCCCTGCATCATAGACAGCTTTGAGTTGATTCTTTATATACTCTTTCCCCAACCTTGATTGTTTCCAATTAAAGGCCTGAATATAGGGTATTATAAGCATTTCTTTATTATCCAATCGTTTTCTTGCTTCTTTTATTGAGTTATAGACAATAGAATAGGTTCTCCATTCCTTTGTAGAATCTGCCATAAATTCATTCCGAAAATGGGAAGGATACAGCATTGGATAGATCGCATTCACCTTTTTTGCCATCCCCTCCAGGTTCTGCCCTTCTTTTGCTAACACATTCGCCCAGACTGCATAACCATATAATGTTAGTGACAGCTTTTTCCCTGGCTCAACGATGGACAAAACACCATCAAGAAATCCAAGCAGATGTTTCAACTTGTTTTTGTTGTTCTTGTAGGGCTTAGAACTTGAAGGGTAACGTATATAATCAAACTGGACTTCGTCAAAACCAAGTTTAAAAGCCTTCTTCGTAATACGAATATTATAGTCTATGACCTCTTTTATGGAGGGATCAACCCAGTATCCACATTTTTCCTGGTACCATATCTCGTTTGAGGCATCCTTAAGCGCATATCTACCAGAGTCCTTAAATGCAAAATATTTGTCCTTAAAGACACACTGCCTTGCTATAAGATATACCCCCTTCTCTTTTGCTTTCTTGATAAAATCCTTATGGTGCGAAAACATCACCCGACCTCTAACATCCTTTATATCCAACACAGCAGTATTTAGCAGCCCAAGATCCACCATTCTATAGAAATTATTAAGCAAAACCCTTGATTGCATACTCCCGGGGGAGAGATAAATCCCTTTAATCACAGAAGGTTCAGTGGTTACCCTGGATAGTTCAGTGGTGGAAAAACCGAATAGAAGTAAGAAAACTAACATAACCAATTTTCCAATTTATGGAAGGGATAGATATAGAGCCTGTTGAAAAACCCTTTTTTGTCATTGCGAGCCCCCGAAGGGGGCGTGACAACCTCTTTATTAACAAGGTAATCTGTGAGATTGCGTCGTCGCTCCGCTCCTCGCAATGACATTATTTGAGAGGCTCTAAATCTTGCCACTGCGGACATCTCTATTCTTCACTTAATTGGTGTATGAATAATCCTGATTTCAACTTTGGTTCAAACCAGGTAGATTTGGGTGGCATATTCAGCCCTGCATCAGCAACATTCATCAATTCTACCATTGAAGTCGGGTATAGAGCAAAAGCAGCCACAAATTCCTTTGAATTCACCAATCTCTCAAGTTCGCCAGGTCCCTTTACACCACCGACAAAATCTATCCTGTCTGATTCTCTGGGATTTTCAATGGCAAGAACAGGGGCAAGAAGATTTTCCTGCAGAATAGAAGCATCTATTGAACGCACAACATCTCCTTCAGGAAAACTATCTTTCCTTGCCTGTAGATGGAACCATTCACCATTAATATATAATCCAGAATGATGCCTCTCTTCTGGTTCATATCGTCCTTCTACTCTACCTACCAGAAATTTTTCGTTAACCCTCTTTAGAAACTCCTCTTTACTCAAACCATTGAGGTCCTTTACCACACGGTTATAAGCCAGTATTTTTAATTCAGTATGGGGAAATACAACAGAAAGGAAATAATTGTATTCTTCTGAACCTGTATGTGCAGGGTTTTCTCTCTTCTTCATCTCCCTAACAAGACTGGCTGCTTTAGCGCGATGATGTCCATCAGCAATATACAGGCAATCGGTTCTCTTTATTATCTCCTGTATCCTATTTATCTCCTCAGCCTCGTCCACCTTCCAGAGAGTATGATGAACTCCATCATCGCTTTCAAATCCATAAAGGGGTTCTCTCTTCTTTATCATATCATAAATATTATGTATCTCTTGCACCTCTTTATTATCACGAAAAGCAAGGAATACAGGACCTGCCTGAGCATTTAAGGTATTTATATGCCTTGTCCTATCCTCCTCCTTAGCCTTTCTTGTATTTTCGTGTTTCTTTATAAAATCCTTATCGTATTCACCAACAGAGGTAAGACATACCAGGCCGTTCTGTATATGGTCTATTGTCTTTTGTGCATACAGATATAAAGAAGGAGTGGATTCCTTTATAAGATGCCCACCTCCTGTCAGTGAATCAAGATTCTCTTTGCTTTTTTCATATACTTTATCATCATATGGACCTATATTATCAGGCAGGTCAATCTCTGCCTTTATAACATGGAGAAAACTCAAAGGATTATTCCTCACCAGGTCCTTTGCCTCAACTCTATTCAAAATATCGTAGGGTGGAGATGCTATTAATGCAACCTCCTCTTTCTTCGGCCTGAGCGCCTTAAAGGATTTAACGCTTGCCACTATTTACCTCCTTTTCTTATTCCTTCCTTTATCTCATCCCAGCTCTTTAATGCATCCTTAAATATTCGAAAGCCCTTTATCCCATCTACAAGAAGACCTTCTTCCTCAAAGAATGGTATTCCTGCTATTCTATATCTCCGGAACTCAAAGTCAATATCAGCATCAAGGATAACGGATCTTGTATGCGCTTGAATTGAAAGAAACATAACTTTGGCAATCTCCTTCGCATCATCCAGGGAATACTCTGCGCCTATCATATCCACCGGAGCCCCCCCCTTCAATCTGGGCGGATCTACCGTGAATTGGAATCCAGGATGGTCCATCAGTTGATACCTGTTGGTAACTCCGAAAGCAGGAACAAAGAATATCATCTTCTTCCTTGCATCCTTTTCCTTGAATAGGGAAGTCAACAGGCTGGTGAATTGGCGGTTTTTAAGAATCTCTTCCGGGATATCCTTATGTTCCAGTGTATATTTATCCTTAATTGATATAGTGGTCATGAGCTGCCACATTGGAAGATAATATAACTGCTTATCCGAAATTTCTATCTCTGGTTTTGCATAAATAACATCAACCTTCTTGAATTTATTCTCTATAATCTGAAATCCCTTGCCACATTCAGAACAGAAATATACACAATCCTCCTCTTTGCTATTTATCTCTTTTCCACATCCCGGACATTGCAGAGGCATCAGTCTAATATCATCCAGTACCATACTGAGCCCTCCAGGTAAAGAAAAGTAATGGTAGTGCAATAAGAAGAGCAGCAGGCCTGCTTATGAACTGTGCAACTAAGCTAACTATAATTCCACCCATCCCTATACCACCATAGAGAAGACTCATATTTAGAGTTTTCTCACTCTTTTTCTCAACAACCTTACTCTTTAGCAAAACATCCCCTGTAACCGCATCAATGGAATAGGTATAAGGTATATTGTCAGATTCTATCCGTGCAAAATATACCGGATAGTAATAGATTGTAGCATTCCTCTTGATTGCTCTTAAGTACGACTTAAATTCATCCCAATCCCTGTATTGGCTTGTGATTGTATCAATTAAGGTATTGACTCCCTTTTCAATGTATTCATCATTTGATAATGGAAGATCAAATACATTGCCAAATCGGTGAAGTATATTGTCATTATAGGGGTAGAATTTCTTATCCTCAATCTTTATCCTCTCAATCCCAAAGCGATAAAATTCAGAAGGGTCTATTTCTATATCCTGAATCCGTCTAATTCTTTTTTTTACCGTTCTTTCCCCGACTACTATAGGAGCACTATCAACATCGCCTCCACCGGCAGAATGAATATACTGTTTTTTCGCCTCCCCTTTCTTATGCCCATATATCCATCCTATTATCTCTGCAGATATCCTTATCAGAGGCACAAATAAGAGGTCCAGATCAACGATCTCAACATCCTTTCCTACAACCCTCTTTAATATCTGATGTGGATTTTTAACCAGAGGTTTTGCAAAAACACGTCCTACACCTATCCTCCGGCTGATTAGAAGTCTTGAACCGCAGAATTCACATTGAACATTGGTATATCCCTCCAGGGCATCAACCTCAGCCCCACAATTGGGGCAGAGGAATGCTATAATACTCTTCTCAGGCATTCTTCTTCATCCCCTCTCATAGAGCCAGAATCCAGTAGTAACAGCAAATACTACAATAAATTTCCATATAATATCAACAGGTAAGAAGGAAAATGATAGCACCAAAAAAGATGCAAGAATGGCTAACGGATGTTGATTAATGGAGGACATTTGCTGATCAAATATAGTATTTGAAAGGATATTTCCCTTTGCAGCATCAACATAAAAAAATGTATCTCTATCTCGAGCCGTAAAGAAAGGTAGATAGACAATACCAATAGCATCTGCTCTTTCCACCCCTGCCTTCTCAAGTGCTACATCTATAGAGAAATCCGGTTCTTCTACATCCATATCAAGAGGGATTCTATCTCCCTGAGGGATATAATCTGCTACTCTATAGGCATTTATCATCTTCCCTGGAACAAATTTAGTTTTACCCTCTGATTTTATCCTGTAAAACGGAAAATATTCCATCCTGACAGATAGTCTCTTCCCTGTAATACTTTTAAGAAGTTTAACAGCAACAGAGGAATCGTGAGTAGGTTTTATTGACTCTTTTGTAAGAAAGCCATCCTTTTTATAGAATAGACGAACCCCACAATAAGGGCATTTGGTGAAGATATGCTCTGTTCCTACTTCTATGGAAGCATCACATTGCGGGCAACGAATGTTCATCAGTTAGCTAAACTATAATAAAAAAACCTTCATCAAAGGATTTATACAAGTTTCTCCCCGCAATTCGGGCAGAATTTTGCATCAGAAGGAACTTGTTTACCACATTCAGCGCAAAAACGATCCGTCTCCAACCGGGCACCACAATTCAGGCAGAATTTTGCATCTTCAGGAATTGTTCCTTCGCATTTAGGACATACCCTGACTCCAACGGACTTCTCCTTCTCCAGTTTTTGGGCTCTCTCAGCTGATTTTTGCATCATACCCGGAAGCATTGCTCCCATTCCAATACCTGCTCCGACACCCACCCCTGTTCCTGCTGCACCCCCTTCCTGAGAGGCAGCATCACGAAGAGCCTTTGCAGCCTGGAACTGAGTGAATCGATCGAGATCTCCTACAACCCCCATACCTGTGCGTTCATCAATTATCTTTTGAACCTCTTCCGGAGGTGTTATCGATCTTATATAGAAGTCAACAAGATTGAGGCCGTATTTATCAAAATCCTCATCTATTCTTACCTTTGCTCCGGTAGAGAGTTCGTCATAATTTTGAGGCAGGTCAAAGACTGTTGAATAGGTCTCCCCAAGGAAATCGGTCAAACGGGAAACAATAACATTCTTAAAGAAATCCTCTACCTCCATTCTATCCTTTATATTCTCAGTTCCAACTATCTTATTCACAAATAACTGTGGCTGTTCGACCTGATAGGAATATATACCATTGGCTCTTATTCTTATCATCTTAAGGTCTTTATCCCTGAAGGGAATGGGCTCCTGTGTCCCCCATTTTGCATTGGTGAAGACCTTTTTATTAACAAAATATACCTCTACCCTGAAAGGACTTTTACCTCCAAAGGCAGCGCCAACTACCTTCTTGAGGAGTGGTAAATTGGCGGTCGTTAAGGTGTGCCTCCCGGGTCCAAAGACATCAAGGGATCTGCCATCCCGAAAGAAGATAGCAGCCTGACTCTCCCTGACCACCAGCTGACTTCCGACGGAGGTGTCTGCTGAACCACTCTGAGGAACACGGTGGACGACCTCATTACCTTCATCATCCAAAAACTCAATGACATCCAAAAATATAGCCATTTTAATCCCCCTCTATTATCTGTAAACGCTTATCAAGGAGTTCAAAACCATTTTCTATGTTATTAGAGATATCGTCAAGTGCAGTATCTGTATCCACACTGGATATAAAATTTTCTATCCAGTCAAGGAGCTTCAGGTCGAATCTATAGACTGAACGCAGGGTGCTTTCCGATACTTCTTTCTGATCAAAGAAACCGCTGTAGCCATAGTCGGCATATCTTACCGAATCCTTTAATTTTTCCAATCTCTTACTTAATTGTCCGATTCTATCAAGCGGAGAAATATCTCCTGACTTGGTTATCCTCCTCCCTTTCTCATTTATAATATCCTGGACATCGCCTAACTTACTGGCTATCTTCTCTCTCAGTTTCTGGTCATTCTCTCTGCGTTCTTCCTTTTTATAGTATCCACTAAACCCAGGAATCCTCTTAGCAATTCGATCCACCCAATCACTGATCGATTCTTCTAATGACATATCCCCTCCTTAAGACTTGAGTCTTTTAGAAAGTAAACTTCTGGGATAGTTGATAGATACCCAGCGGTGCTTCCCAGTATTTTCCGGAGAGGGATTGAATAATTCCGATAATAGCAAAAACAAATATAACGACACACCCTATCCATGCAATAAATCCCAAAATGGGAATGACCGAGACAACACCGAGTCCTATCCAATAAATAACCATCGCTATCCCTTGCTTTACATGATATTTGCAAAAGGAATTATCAGGTTTCACCAATAGCGGAATGAGTAATAAAATTCCAAGATATGATAACCATGCAAGACTTTTACCCTCATCTACTGCACTCTCATCTGTGACTTCTACTGCTACTTCTTTTTCCTTATCCGTCATCTTTACCTCCTTATAGGTTTCTACTTTTATTACTCATTTTATTGGATTTTATTCAAAAGTCAATAGAGAAACCACCACACTACCCCCGTTTTTCTCGCAAAGCACGCAAGGGAAAAGGTGATATGCGATAGAAGTCAAGCAAGAAGATAAGCAGGTGATATGTGATAAGGATTCAAGAGTGCTTTAGGATTTAGGATTTAGAAATCAGAATTAATAAAACTTCCTTCGGTGTTCCTTCTCTCCCCTTTCGTTTTTTTCTTGTGTTGAGATGTGGAAGAAATAACATATTAATTTCTCTGTGCCCTCAGTGTCTCTGTGGCAGAAAGAATCAGTTCAATCAGTGAAAATCAGTGTCTAAAAAAAGGTTGGGGAGTTAGGGGTAACAAGGAATTTTAAATAAACAGTGTCTTAAAACCGTGGCTAAAAAATGGGTAGTGCGAAAAACAAAAATTGGGTTGACATATATTCCTATCTTCCTATATTAAACCAAGCAAAACTAAATCTAAAAAGGAGGTATGATGAAAAAAGTATTAGCAGGTGTGGTTATAGTGATGCTCATCTTTACCGGTTGCAAGGCGCAAGAGATAACCGGAGGTAATATACATATTCAACACAGAGAATTTGATAAGGCAATTGAGCAATTCAAATTAGCCACCGAGAAGTATCCTGACAAGGCTGAACCATATGTGAGTCTTTCTGTAGCCTACTTTATGAAGAGGAATTACGAAAAATCAGCAGATGCCCTTGAACAAGCAATAGAGAAAGACAATAAGGAAGCAAAAATTTCAATCAAATGGTATGAAAACTTCCTTGGCACAGAAGATTATGAGTGGAAGGTGTTCTATAACGGAGCTGTGAAGTACAGCGGGGTTGACGATAAAAAAGCACTTAAACTTGCCCAAAAAGCAGAGTCCGCTGAAGACCCCAAATTCAAGTCATTGAGTTATACTCTCCATGGCAACATCCTCATCAATCTACAGAAAACTGATGAGGCTATAGAATACTACAAGAAGGCAATCAACACGGATGAGAACAATGTGGAATCATATAATTCACTGGCGAGATATTATCTAATCAATAATGAGAGTGAAAAGGCTATTCCTTATCTGAAAAAGGCAATCCAGTTAGATCCAAAAACAACGGATAACTACACCTACCTTGGTCAGGCATATCTTGATATAGAAGATTATGAAAAGGCTATAAAAATGCTTGAGAAGGCATCTACCGAACTCAAAGACAATCCCAAGATTCTATACAATCTTGCCCTCTCGTATTTCAAGAGCGAGGATTATGAGTCCGCATTAAAGATAGGGAATGATATCCTGCAGTTAGAAGAGGTAGATCCTTTTATGCTGTCAAAAACCTATAATCTTATGGGACAAATACATATAACAGAAAAGAAATATCAAGAAGCTGTGACCATACTGAATGAAGCCATTGAAGACAATCCCAATAACTGCGAAGCATACCATCTTTTGGCAATTGCCTATTTGAAACTCAACAAGAAAGTGCTTTCCAGTGAGGCTGCAGAAAACTGGGATAAGTGTCTGGAATTAGAGGAATAATTCCTTATCTGGGTTGACCTTTTAACAAGAGATAAAGGCCTACACCCAAAAACATAATATCAGGGGAAATTATAGCAATATAAGGGGGCAACGCCCCCTTTATCCCTAATTCCTTGAATAACTGAATAACTCCCCAGAATGTAAAACTGCCCAGTATTCCAAGACCAAATCCAAAGATTAACCCCCTTCTCTTTACCTCAAGAGCAAGGGGACAACCAAAGAATAGAATTATAAACCCCATCATCGGATAATTTATTCTTCCATACAATTCAACCCTCTCCCTTAGACTTATTGACCCGCTTAGCTCAAGTCGTCTTATATATCGCAAAAGGGCAAGGAATGAAAGATTTATTGGGTCATATTTACTTCGTGAAAGCTCACCAGGCGGCACTTTAAGAATTGTGCTCTTCTCTCTCCTTTCATATTTATATGTTAAATCATCCACCCTCTCAAAATTCCTCTTATGAACATTTTCAAGAATCCAGAAAGAACCTTCCCATTCCCCTCTCTTTGCATAAATCCGTTCTACTAACCTCCCGTCCTTATAACGAAAGAAATCAATATCACTTATCCCATTATCCCTTAGTTTTTCAATCTTAATTATCCATCCATCTTCAGTTATATAATTAATGTTGCGTGCATAGGTCATTCGCTCCCCTTTAACTTTATCTATTTTTTCTCTTTTGAATTCCTTGAGTAGATGCCTTGTTTCCGGAACAAAAGAACAATTAAAAATCAGAACTACACAGGAGACTACAAAGCCATATACAAATAGCGGCTTATATATGTTGAACGGAGATATGCCAAGACCTCTGAGGGCAAGAACCTCGTTATTTTTTGTTAACATCCCAAGAGAAAAATAAACCCCTAATAGGACAGCAAGGGGCATAAGACGAACAACAATCTTCGGCGAAAACAATAAATAGTAACCCAATATATCAACCACTGAAGCCTTCCTGTCAATAAAGTATCCTATACGTTCAAAGAGATTGGTTATGACATAAATAAACAGAAAAGCCATAAGGGTTAAGAAAAAGGCCTTAAAAAAACGTCTCAGGATATACCTGTCTAAAATCCTATTTCCCATGTAATACCTTATAAAAGAGAACCACGCCCAAAAGCCCAAGAACTATATTGGGAGCCCACATTGATATGGAAGGATATAGATTACCTCTCTCACACATCTGTTCTCCGCCAACCAGCATTATATAGTATATCATAAACAATAAGAAACTCAAAGTAATACCGTTACCCAGGCCACCCTGCCTGACCCACATTCCAAGTGGAACTCCCAGAATAACGAATACAATCGACGCCACAGGAATAGAGAATTTTTTATGTGCCTCAAGAATATAACGCCATTTTCGTCGTTTGGAGCTTGATTTCTCTGCATTCTCGAGTAATTGACTGAGGCTCATCTCCCTGGCACTGCGAACAATCCTACCACCCTTCCTTCCGCCAAGAGGAATCGAGATTAAATGATTGGTAAAACTCAATATTCTATAATTGGATGGGGATGTTGGGTCAAGCTGATGAAATTCACCATCGCTTAGAAGTAATGTTAGACTATCTCCAGCAACAAACATCTTAGCTTCTCTCGCATAGATAACCCTGGGGGGTTCACCTTTTAACTCTTCATAGACCTTTATCCCTTTTAATCTCGACTCAGCATGATTAATTGAATCAGCCCAGAGTGTATAACCCTTGCTTATTTCATTGAATCTCCCTTGATATAACCGAAGTGACGGTCGGGTTCTGGATATTTCAACCAACCTCTGTTTCAAATTATAATTCGAATCAGGGAGTATATAGAGGTTGAACAGGCTCATTCCAATTGCAATAACAACAGACATAAGAATAGAAGGGACCATTAATCTAACAGGATTTATCCCAAGTGCTCTGAGGGCAAGAATCTCAGAGTCCCCACTCATCCTGCCATAGGAAGCTATTGTGGATACCAGTACCCCCATAGGCACTGTTAATGCAATTATAAATGGTAAACTGTAAACGAAGAGCATAAAGACCTTAAAAGAACCAACCTCTTTCCCAATCAAAAGATCAAATAATTGAAAGACCCTGTCCATAAGAAGAATAAATGTAAACAGGAATGACCCGGCTAAAAATGGGATTATCCCTTGTTTAAGCAGGTATTTACTTAGAACAGAAATTTTACATCCTGCTAAACGGGAGAAAAAGCCTTTCGTATTCATCCTGGGCAAAACGATCCGTCATCCCAGCTATATAATCACAAACAACCCTCTCCTTTCCAAATTCCTCAACCATTCTTTTAAACTGCGGAGGTAATTGGTTTGTATCCTTAAGATAGATAGTAAAGAGGGCTCTGATAAACCTGCTGGATTTTTCCTGCATTTTAACCACTTTGTAGTGCTGGTAGAGATTCTCCCTTAGAAAATCTTTTAGTTCTCGATTAAGTTCTTTCATTCTACTGGAGAATTGAATAAGCGGCATATTCGAATAGACATCTTCGAGACTCTTGATGTCATTTTCTTTAATCAATTTTTTTGAATTCTCTATAATATCCGACACCTCCAATCTAATAAACTCTCTGATTGCCGCATAGATTCTATACTGATTACTCAAACTAACATCGGTCCCACCAAAGATTGACCTCCATAATTCTATCCCTTCTAATTGATGGAGATGAATGTATCCGGATTTCAAGCCATCATCGAGGTCGTGAGCATTATACGCAATCTCATCCGCCACATTTACCACCTGTGCTTCCATTGAGGGTGATTTATTTGCATCAAATTCATCCCCTGTAATCTGCGCAGAATCATATTCACTCTCGTGCTTAATTATCCCTTCCCTTGTTTCATAACATAGATTCAATCCTCTGAACCCACTATACTTATGCTCGAGTATATCAACAACCCTGAGTCCCTGTTTATTATGCTCAAATCCTGAAAAATCCTGCATCAATTTATTTAATTCGCCTTCACCGGCATGTCCGAAGGGTGTATGACCAATATCGTGGGCAAGACTTATTGCCTCGGCTAATGTCTCATTGAGGTTTAAGACCTTTGCTATAGTTCGAGCAATCTGCTGAACCTCCAGGGCATGGGTCAACCTTGTTCTATAATAATCTCCTTCGTGATTAATGAACACCTGAGTTTTATACTCAAGTCTCCGAAAGGCTGTAGAATGTATAATGCGATCACGGTCCCTCATAAATGGGGTACGATATACCGGAGGAGGTTCTTCATACTTTCTCCCCTTACTATCCTTTGATTTCACCGCATAGGGTGATAAGTTTTTTTCTTCTTCTTCAATCCGTTCTCTCATTCTATTCATCAAGCCTTAAACCCCATTTCCATACCTGGTCTTGCTTCCTCTGGAATATTTATCTTTCCGAATCTATCTTCGAATTTCTTCATATTATCAGTCAGGGCTCTGAGAAGTAATCTGGCATGCAATGGAGTCATTATTATCCTTTTCCGAACCTCTGCCTTTCTCATTCCAGGTAGGATTTGGGCAAAATCAAATATAAATTCTGCCTGTGAATGTGAGAGAACAGCAAGGTTTGAATATATAACTTCAGCTTTTTCCACATCAAGGTCAACTGGTTTCAGTTTCTGTTTGCCTTTATCCAGCATATTTACCTCCTTTTATCACTTAATCTTTGTAAAGGTCTGATAATGTTAATATCTCTGCTCCGTTATCAGTTATTGCTATTGTATGTTCATAATGTGCTGAAAGTCTTTTGTCTTCCGTTACAACTGTCCAACCATCATCCATTACGGTCAGCCTATGTGTCCCCATATTTATCATTGGTTCTATAGCCAGAACCATACCCTTTTTCAAACGAGGTCCCACACCTTTTCTTCCATAATTAGGTATTGCCGGATCCTCATGTAACTGCAAACCAACTCCGTGTCCGACATATTCTCGAACTACATTATAGCCAGCGCTCTCTGCTGTTTGTTGGATAGTATGCGAGATATCACCAATTCTATTCCCTGACCTTGCTTCTTCAATAGATGCGAACAAGGCTTTCTTTGTGGTATTGAGAAGTCTTTCTGCTTCTCTTGATATCTCCCCCACACCAAAGGTATAGGCAGCATCACTAAAACATCCATTATATTTTACCCCTATATCAATACCTACAATGTCACCTGAGCAGAGTTTCATATCATCGGGAATCCCATGGATTACTACCTCATTGATTGATATGCAGGATGAAGCCGGAAACCCCCTATATCCCTTGAATGCCGGTATCGCTCCTTTTTGTCGGATGACTTTCTCTATCTCTTCATCCAGTTCCCGAGTCTTCACGCCGGGAGTTATCATATCATTTATATGATAGAATGTCTCAACGAGAATATCAGAGGCCCTTTTTATACATTCTATCTCTTTTTTATTCTTAATGATTATCATCAATGGATAATACTCTTGCCCTTCTCTCTGTCAAGGGTAACATCCCATCCACCCCTCCATTTTTCTCGCGAAGCCCGCAAGGAAAAAGGTGATATGTGATAGAAGATGAATATGCACATATTACATATCACCCAACAAATTGTCATTGCGAGGAGCGAAGCGACGACGCAATCTCCGGAGGTGTGTATTGCATACGCCCTCGGTGAAAAAGCTCGGTGGTTGCACCCCTTATGAAATAGTTTCACATTTCATGGGGTAAACAGTATGACATCTTCGCCCTTCTTATTCTGGTGAAGGTCTGGGTTGTGCCCTAAATCCTAACACCTAAATCCTAATCCCTGATCCCTGTGGAGGTCTGGGAGGAACTGACCAACCAACTAACCCACCAACCCTTTAACGCTTTCCAAATTAGAATCTTTGAGTACTCAGAGAATATCTCCCTATTCTCGATTCCAACCTAAAGTACCAGAGCAAAGTGCAAGAAACAATAACCAGAGATACCATAATAGAACCAAAGAAGAAACTCCCATAATGCGGTATCGCATTAATCAAAGAGAATAAATCCTCAAAGAATTCATGGCCTCTCTCAAGGTTAAAACGCCTTAAGTATCCCGATATATTAATAACATTAAAGACCGAAAGATAATAAAAAATCCCTGCAAACACTATAGGGAGAACGATATAGCCCCATAGAGAACTCTTTTTTCTTACCTGCTGTCTTGCCCAGAGATTCATCTTCCATCTATCGATAAGCCCTGGTGGTGCTTCTTCTATTGCTATTTGTTTTAATATCTCATCCAATCCCATTTATACCTCCTAATAAGGCTTTTAATTCTTCCCTTCCTCTATGTATATATGTCTTTACAGTAGACATCTTTGTTCCCATTGTCCATGCAATTTCCTTATATGAAAGATCCTCAAAGTGATATAAGGTAAGTGCTACACGGTGTTTCTCCGGCAGTTCCATCAATTTGCTTCTTACCAGATCATTAACTTCCTTCCTTTCCAAATATTGAATATGTTTATCCTCATAGGGAACTTTAGCATATTCAAGAGGTTGCACATTTTTCTTTTTGCGCAAAAAACTAATTCCCTGGTTATATGCGATCCTGTATACCCAGGTTGAGAGTTTTGCCTGCGCCCTGAATGTCCCTATCTTATCGTATACCTTCATCATAACCTCCAGGGAAATGTCTTCTGCATCTGCCTCATTTCCCACAACACGGTAGATAATAGTAAATATTCTGTTAGTATATATTTTATAAAATCTCTCAAATTCATACTCACATCCTTGTTTTAATTTCTCAATATTAATATTGCTATCTTTCATTTTAAGGTTTGACGCAGAATCCTCCTCTTTTGTTTCATATATGAAAATCCAACGAAATGTCAATACTAATAGGAAACTCCCTACCCCCCCTTTTTTTCTCGCAAAGCACGCAAAGGAGGCAAAGGGCGCAAAGGGAATAGTTAAATAGTTGAACGGGAAAATAGTTAAATTGGAACACCCACCACCACCCACCATTTTTAACCGCAGATTAACGCAGATGAACACAGAAGAGAGTTTAATTAATTCTAATTTTCTAAAACCGAAATCCTAAACCCTAAATCCCAAATCCTAAATTACCCTTGAACCCTTATCACATACCTCATATCACTTATCACATATCACATACCACCCTACAAACCCAAAAAGTTGTCATTGCGAGGAGCGAAGCGACGAAGCAATCTCCGGTGTGGGGGCTTGGGCTTCCAATTCTTGACTCATGACACAGGACTCACGACTCTGGGCTGTGAACTTTGGACGTTGGACTTTTTTTGTCATATCTGTCTACCACCGAGCGTATACAGAGATTTTTTTGTAGGGGCGTATTGCATACGCCCTTATCCATACTCCCCACTTGAACCCTTGTTTTTAACGCAGATTTTCACCCAGTTGAAACAAATTACCCATTAATTGCGTCAAACGAGAAAAAGGAGGAATAATGATAAAACTAAATAAAAGATTCAATCGATATAAAGAACTCTATCACCCATCAAGTGACCTGGGATTTGATGAAAGTTATTTCTTATTAGTTGTTAATAAACCAACAAAAACCCTATAACAAAGGAGGTATTATGGATCCTTTTGGTACAGCCATTTTTGCACTCTTAATCCCAATTGTAGCTCTCTCGATTCCCATCTTTGCCATCTACTATCACTACAAACGGGATCAGGGAAGGAGACAGGAAAGAATGTTGGCAATAGAAAAAGGAATAGAACTACCACCAGAAATGGTAGAACATGTAAAACAACCCCTCAAGACAATGGACTACCTGAGGAGAGGTCTCCTCTCCCTTGCAGTTGGTATAGGTCTTGGAATAGGCGGAACATTAGTTCGCGGAGTTGATGAAGACTTTGCTGGTTTAGCTACGCTTGGAGGTATCATAGTCTTTCTGGTTGGAATCGCTCTCCTCATCTACTATAATATCCTGAACAAAAGAGAAGAGCAGTAAGAAGACAATATCAATGAGATTAAAAAGGGTGGCAATTATGCCACCCTTTTTAGTCTTTATTGAAAAAATATTGCATATTCCTTTCTAATCATTATAATAATACCAGATATAATGAATTTCATATTACTTGTCTGGCTTATTGATATAGCATCCCTTTGCATATTCGCAATAGCTTATACCTACTGGTCTATCGTGGAAGACGTTTTCTTCGAACTGCCTTCCTCAAATTCTTCTCTTTTCTGGAGTATTTTACTCTCTTTGTTCCTTATGATAACATTTGCATTCTTCGGAATAAAGGGAAGTACGCCATGCTTTTACCTGATTGGAATCATTGTTATTGGATGGATGCTTTATCCTCTGATTATCTTTCGCGAAAGGAGAGATACAAAAAGAAAAAAGATGAAGAATCTTCAACAACTACAAGACCTGTTAAAAAAGGAAGGAGAGGGCTTTTCTATCCTGAAGAGATTAGCAAGAACCTATGAAGAGATGGGAAAACTAAAAGAAGCGCTTGATTACTATAAAAAGGCTTCATCCTTTATTAACACTGAACTTCCATTAGAAGTCACGCAAAAGATAAGAGAGATTGAATATCACTTTAAAATAGAGGAGGAAGAAAAACCATTTATATGCAGGCATTGCGGAGCGAAAAATCGCAAAGACAGCCTTTTCTGCAAGAAATGCGGTAGAATTATCCATTCTTCGTTTATTGCATATCTTCGCAATTATGCACCATTGCCTTTAAAGATTGGTATTATCTGGCTAATTCTCTCTGCTCTTTTCTTTGGATTCGGTCTGAATTTATGGGCAAACATTATCTTCTATTTCCTTGTAGCGGTAAACTTCTTCGTCCTTCGGAGAATGACAGCCCACTCATTTTGATACCCCAATCCTCCCCCATCTCTCGTTTATAGCCACGGTTCCTGCACGATTTAATATTGAGTCGTGAGTCAAGAGTCATCAATTGAAAGTCCCCCGCCATCCCCTTTTTAGCCACGGTTCC
>JAGLZA010000002.1 GCA_023131835.1 Caldifarciminota bacterium | reverse complement strand
TTTAAAGATAATACAAGCACTAAATCCCATTTGTCAATACCAAATATTATGCTTTTTTAATAATTTCTTTTCCCGGTCTATAGGTTTTTTAAATACCCACAAATAACTATGATTCTTTCGAGCATGTTTCTGATTCTTATATTGTATAACCGGATATTTTGATTGCACTAATACAAACATATCCTTTGCGAATAATTTAAGTTGTATAGCCAGATTGTAAATTTCTATATGGCTCCACCTTTGAATACCAGATTCCAATTCGTCCATACATTTCACCCAAAGAAACCCACCCCCTTTTAATATACGGATAGCTTCAATCATACCATCTTTATATAAATTTATAATGTCTTTATGATACATACCTTTCGTAGTATCTCGGTTAAGGTATGTTGCATCTGTAATTAGTCTTCCCGGATTATGGCAATAGGGTGGATCAAATACAACAACATCAAAACTATTATTTTTATATGGTAACTGTCTAAAATCATATGAAGCTTCGCAAGTTATTAAATCTGATGGATAAAAATCATATTTATCAATATTTATATTTTTCCAAAATATTCCTCTTCCATACGTTACATCTGCTATTCTATCTCCCTTTTTTAAATACATTTTTGCAACATGTGATATCAGAAATTTGTTATCACATTTATGTGCTGTGTAAATTCCTTTTCCTTTCATTATTTATCTCCTATACAATTATCATTGCCACCAAACACATCAACAGAACCATATTTATTTCTGTTAATTATTTTTTTCATTTATGAGTAATCCGTCAAGAATGCCCACCGTGGAATGAGTCGAAAACAAATGTTTTTTGATGGAAAACAAGTTTAATTTGTTTCATACTCCGATTAAACTTTTTCAATCCATCCGTTAACATTAAAGATTTACCTTTAGAATGTGTTCCAACAGCACTATATAAGTTATCTTGATATTCAACTATATCTTTGGGCTGAATACTATATCTCTGTTTTCTTATAGATCTCCGACCTTTAAAAACTTTATGAGCACGGTATTTCCGTAGAGATTCCGGTAAATTTTCCCTACTCCGTGTTCTTTTTTGAGAGCTCAGCTCTTTGCCTGATTTCTTCTTACCATCTCTCAAATCAATATATTTTGCATCATAAAACTTTTCTAAACAACGGTTATTCTTCCGTTTCTGGATTACCTGAATACCATCATGTCTTTTCTGATCGGTTCCATCAGCAATTACAAATGCGTCATTATGATGGGACTTTTCCATGTTTAATTGTTTCCGTTTAAATTTTGTTTGAACTCCATAAGTGTGCTCACATTGTAACCGATCAATTAATTTCCATCTTATCATTGACATGAAAGTTGCTTCACGGAAACTTTTCAATTTCGGTTTCCAACCATATAGATAACCATTTTTCTGATGATCTTTCGGAGTATGACAAAGTGTACCGAGAGTAATTAAACTACTCGGTTTGTTTGATCGGTCTCCTTTCCAATAATTCACATGGTGAACTTCCAATATAATGCAATTACCCTTACAATTTGGATTTTGACACTTATGACCATCTCTGTGTAAAACATATTCCCTCACATCACTGAAACCTTTTTGTTCTCCATTCTGGTAGTCTTTATTTTTGATTTCCGGATTCTTAATTTTTTGTATATCGAAATTTGCTACTTCTACTATCGTTCTAGTGATCGGTAAAAGTTGTTTAATTTTCTCAATGAATCGGACATGACTATCCAGTTTATGTCGGATAGATGGTGCTAACCATCCTGGACCATTTACAGTCTTCAAAAATCCGGGCTTCCTAAATCTTAATCGATTACGTCTATGTTTCCGATACATTTTTCTTTTTGTTAACCGCTCACTTATACCTTTCAATAAAGTTAATTCCCCACCTATTAGTTCTTTTGTTTCAGTTACTGCTGAAAATCCGATATAAGTATAACCGGAATCTATTCCTAATGTAATCGGTTGTTTATATTTTGAACTTCCGTAAATTAGTCCAATAGTGTACGGAGCACGGTTTACAACAACCGCTTTACCGTTTTTCAACAAAGTCTTAGCCTTTTTCGAGCTACAAGGCATTAGAGCCTCACCGTATCTATTTAAAACATAAACCATTCAGTATTCCTTGTTGTTTTTAATACCGTCTAAAATAAAAAGTCCGGCTCGGAACAATTTAACCGTTTAATCCACATCGACAATGTTAAAACGCTTTTCAAGAGGTTGACTCGGCATAACCTATTAGCCGTGTTTACAGAGCCCTGTTAGTGATCCGAACTTGTGGAGCATCCGGACTAACCTATATATCGTCTTAACGTAGCCAAATACAAAACACGTATCTGGGGCTTAGTCTAGTCAACCGGGTCTTACAGACCCACGATTTTAACCGCAAGTAGCTGATGACAATAAGGTGGGTCAATATTACAACATTAACTAATAATATGTTAAAAAGGTATATCCCCATAGTCTACGGTCATTTGTGTTGCCAGTTGAAAATCTCTTATAACAATTTGGTAAGGTTTACTGCTTTTTCCGCCATTTCTTAGTATATATGATGGATGATATGTAGGAACAATTTTAATTTCATCTACGCAATCAAAAACTTTGCCTCGAATACTTCCCATACTTGTTTTATTATTCATTCCTAAAAGATTTATTGAGGAGTCTTTGCCCAAAGTAATAATTACACGTGGTCGTATAGTCTCAATTTGAATCATTAAGTAAGGAAGACACGCATCTACCCAACCCTGTTCTAAGGGTTTCCCAGCTGCCAGATAACATTTGACAAGGTTTGTTATATAAACATCATTTAATGTTAAATCTGTATCTTCTAAAATTTGGTCTAATAATTTACCGGCTCTACCAACAAAAGGTATTCCAGATCTATTTTCATCGTCTGCAGGAACCATCCCACAAATCATTATCTTCGCTTCTGGATTACCTTTCGCAAATACCGGTTTAATTCTCCCTTCGTGTAAACTACACAAAACACATGTTGACGCTATTTCTTGAAGTTCCTGTAGATTCATATTCCTTTTCCTTTGTATCTTGTTAAAATTCTAAATCTATATTAGGATTCTTGATTGACTCCTCTACCAATTGTTTTGTTGCTTTAAAATCATCAGACAAATATAATTCTCGCTCGTCTTTATTTAAACTTGAATAGATACGGTATTCAAATTCACCTATCTCATCATAACTAGACTTAGTCTTCTTTTTCTTAGCTCCCTTACAATTCATTTCTTTTTCTTTTCTGTTAATACATGCAGCTATTCTTTTTTTAGTAGCCGCAGAAAATTTAGATCTGGCTAAGTAAGCTCTAGCAATACCTACATATCTGCAATTTGGAACCGGAAAAGATCTTCCTGGACCGCAGAACGTTGTTTTTTTCATTCGTTTTCTTTGTTTTGTAGTTAAAGCTTTCCCTTCTTCAATTGCTTTATTAGCTTTTTCAATCAAAGTATTTAACACGTTAATTACACCACTCATACACTATTCCTCCTAGTTAATTATTTATAAAAGATGGTCCCTGTTACGCCTATCATCTCAAAGCCCATAGTTAACCGATAGAAGGAAGCACTTTGAGCACGTAGCAGGATTTATCCGTCTAATTAGTACTCTGTTCAAAAATTTGATAAAACATACCTACAAAATATTCCGGTGTGTGTTTATCTAACCAGCCCATCATTTTTCCATCGGGCTTTAAGGTTTTTGAACAAGCTATTGCCATATCAGCAATAAACGGCAAGGTATCTTCATCAATCCCATTATAACAATCTATGAAAATAAAATCATACCGTTGTTTTGTTTGATATGCATACTCAATACCGTTTGCCTGTAATATTCTATGTTTTTCTGGATTATAATCCAAACAAAACTTACGATCTGTATCTTTTATTTTTTCATATACATCAACAACATCTTCTCTAAGCTCTATCGTAGTAAGATGCTCCACTTTTGGAAAGGTCAATATATATCTAGACGCTACACCTAAACCAAGGCCGATTTCAAGACAGCGTCCTTTTGGAAAATCTTTTAGCTGCCATACATAATCTTCATATTCACTTTCTAAAGCCCACAAATTATGTCCTGGTCCTATTTCAAGAAAAAGATCATAAGATGTTTTGTATACCTTGGCTTCACCGGATTCTGCAACTATTACACCATCTTCAAAATAGACAAGGTTTTCACTACCATTATCCATAATTACTCTCCCAAACTTATTATTGGTCGCCTATTGTGTCACTAGTTCTATCCTTGGCCAAATCAATCGGTTTGTCAAACTTAAATACTATTGATACCAATACAGCATCAGCTTTTGTTTCATCATATACCGGACCTGTTTCGAGCCTCTCTATTTCATGTGGTGTATATCGTATTCCTATATTTCCACTTTTTGCAGCAGGAAGATATATGTCAAGAAGTGAATTCACACCATTACGCACATACTTTATCCACATCTCTGCCTTTTCTTCATCTGACACCCCTTTAAGATCTTTAACTATATCAGTCATTGCTTTTCTCCTTTTTTTGATGTCTTACCATTTCCTTTTCTTGTTCATACAAATCATTAACAAGAGTGGTTAATTTAATATTCCAATCTGAATCATCTTTATTTAACTTCTGTTCTATTACAAAATCAGATAAATCGTGTGGAATAATTTTAACTTCCTCTTTCTCATTAATAAGAACATGGCGTAATTCATGTGACATAATTCTTTTACGATCTGTCTTATCTGCCAATTCCCATGCTTTTCTATCAAAAACAATGACAACATCGTACCCTTCAGTAGCTATCTTATCTTTTGAAAAATATTTAATCTTATCGTTTGCAAGTTCAACCATTGCCAAACAGATTTTTCCCTTGGCAACCCTCTTTTTAGTGTCAAAAATTAATTTAATTTTTAATTGGATTAAACTTGGAAATCTTTCTTCCAGTGTGTCTAAAA
Source organism: Caldifarciminota bacterium (assembly GCA_023131835.1). Classification (GTDB taxonomy): domain Bacteria; phylum Hydrothermota; class UBA3072; order UBA3072; family UBA3072; genus JAGLZA01. Next base: position 2,340 of record JAGLZA010000002.1, on the reverse strand, counting down.
ATACTTCAACAACAGTATCATCAACATCTATAAATCTACTCATTATTCCTTTTCCTCCTTTTAACTACGGTATTTCTCATCAAAATATCTTTTAAGTTTTAATAAATCTACTACTTGAGCTTTTTCTTTTTCAAAACCCACACGCTTTTTTTTCGATTTATTAAACCAACCTGACGTAGTTTTTTTCTTCTTTGTTTTTATTTCACCAGGATAAGCCTTTCCATCTTTGTCATAACAAATATGCATGTATTTGTTATTCTTTAGTTGTTTTGTTACTATTTTTCCACCGTTTTTTACACATTTATTAAACGGAGTTGGTGCCATGTGATACCCCCAATTTAAATTTTAAAAATAATCTTATCGAAACAACCCATGGTTTTAATCGTGGGTTGTAAATTCTCTCAACAACTTTCCACACAACGGACAAAATAAAATAGGTATACCATATCTATGAACCTGAGTATACCCTTTTTCTTCAGTTAATTCTATCCATGATAGGACCCAACCATATGTTGGGTCCTCAACAAAAATCTTTCTATCATTTTTTTGTAAACTCATAAAATCTTCACAATCACAAAATGTTTGCATCATCAAAAACCTCTAATATTATCCTTGGTAAGGAAGAAAATCATATTTTCCACCAAATGTACGAAATCCCTCTGTTGGCCAATTTTTAATTCCAGCATTACTAAACGCCACCATACCCTCTGCAGTAATCACATTAGTATCCATAACATCAAAACCAGGTTGATCTATCTGGGCACCTTTATCATGTGACATACTCATCCTAATAAACTGATCATCACGTGTATATTTAATAGAACTTTCTGAGACAAGTGGATTTTCATTTCTTTCAGCAAACTGCCATTCTGGTTTTATCACATTTAAATCTGATAAATCATCTTTTGCCATAAATCCAAGATTAATTCTGGTATAATCATCCGTCATGCTTGCACCAACTGATTTGGCTCCAAACTTTGAAACCTTCATATCCAATGGACGTCTGATTGGGATGTTTACATCAGTTCTAGTCTGAGCATCTAGATCCGGTTCTTCCACACCTGTGTGTGGTATTTGAAAATCATTAAAGTTAAATACTTCAGCCATTTTACTTCCTCCTACAAATGAATTATTTTCTTACCAGCGAAATTAAATTCGCTCTATATATATAATAGTACAAAATACAGATTTATTACAAAAAAACTGAAAATATTTAATTATCACCAAAAATTTCTTCATTCTTAGTCAACACCCACGATATATCAAAATGATTTTGATCATTTAACAACTCTCGTTTATTATCTTCAGAACTATATTGTATAATGGTAATATTTATTGTTTCATTACATACCGGACAGACTATTTCTGTAACTATTGTGGTATCCTTTTTAGCTGGTTTAATTGTACACATTCCACGCGTATTACAACTTTCACATTCATAATAAATCACATTTTTTTTCTGCTCAATAATATTAATCACTGATTTCTCCTATATTATAAACCTTCATCATCAACAATAATATCTAATGGTATTTTGTCCTCATGTATTTTTGTAAATCTTGGAAATTGGTATTTTCCGGTTGGGAATCTCTGATCATATTCAATCTCAATCACACAAGGAAATTCCCAATTATCTGGATTACATTCATCATCTTTTAACCCAGACCCAACGCGGCCCATATCAACCATATTTCCATCTTTATCAAATTTGCCTATCAATAAACTTCCTATTTGTCCTTGATGATCTCCTGTGCCTTCTCTCCAACCGTAGGCGATCACATCATCGTCTCTGCTGGCTTTAATTTTATAACAAGCCCGACGTTTTGGTTTGCCATTAAATGTTACTTCTACAGATTGATCTAAATCCCATGCAACAAACCCTTCTGTTTTTTCAATAATTTCTTTTGCTTTCTTACGAGTTTCTGTAGCAGAATTAAAATTTAATACTTCCGGTTGAAATATTACATCATCATCAGAAACAAGAGGTAGTTTGGAAATAAAATTATCAATAATATACCCATAAGATTTTTGCCATACTGGATCACTACCGTGATATAAAATATTGAAAATGGCATATCGAACTTTGTGTTCCTTTTGATAATTAAATGATTTTGTCAAATCTTCTTTCAATTTACCTTTGACTGTATTAGATTTAGATATTTGAGAGATTAATTTGAAACCTTCTAAATGTGGTAAATTTAATGTGGGATCTATAACCAGTTCTCCGATTAACAAAGTATTTGGAGAAAAATTTTGTTTTTTTATTGACTCAACAAGATCAGGATATTTAGCTGTATGATCATCTACACGGCGTGTGTACACTCTTACATTTCCAATAGA
>JAGLZA010000199.1 GCA_023131835.1 Caldifarciminota bacterium | reverse complement strand
AGATATAATAGGACTACCGACACCTATTTGGCATTTTACCGGAGAGAAAAAAAGAGAGAGACCTGTATACTGGAATGCATATGATTATGATAAGGAAAGTGAAATGTATAAAGAGCATCAAGTAAGGGAAGGATTACAAAAAGTCGATGCTGTTGGCACTGGATGTATTTTAATATCAAGACGAGTTTTTGAATTACCAGAAATGAGAAAAGCACCATTTATGCGAAAATGGAATGAGGACGGTACTATGGAAAAAGGTAATGATATAATGTTTTGCGAAAGAGCCAGAAGTCACGGATTCGAGATTTATTGTCATTATGATTATCCTTGTGATCATTTTAGTGAACTTTCTTTAAGTGAAACTACAAGAGCTTTTAGGGAATTATACGAGGAAGAAACATGAATACTCCTTGGTGTGGAAATGCTGATGACAAACTTTATCTTCAATCCGGCCAGTTTTCTTCAACAATGAAAACTAGTTTATATGTTGGTGGGATTGATGGATTAGCAACTGGAATTTCTTATGATGGGACAAATACTCCTTGGTGTGGAAATGCTGATGACAAACTTTATCTTCAATCCGGCCAGTTTTCTTCAACAATGAAAACTAGTTTAGGTATTGGTGGTGTTGATATATCTCCACAAGGAATTTCTTATGATGGGACAAATACTCCTTGGTGTGGAAGTACTGATGACAAACTTTATCTTCAATCCGGCCAGTTTTCTTCAACAATGAAAACTAGTTTAGGTATTGGTGGTGTTGATACATCTCCACGAGGAATTTCTTATGATGGGACAAATACCCCTTGGTGCGGTTATAGTGGCGAAAAACTCTATTTACAATCCGGCCAGTTTTCTTCAACAATGAAAACTAGTTTAGGTATTGGTGGTGTTGAATTAGTCGTTGCCGGAATTTCTTATGATGGGACAAATACCCCTTGGTGCGGTTATAGTGGCGAAAAACTTTATCTTCAATCCGGCCAGTTTTCTTCAACAATGAAAACTAGTTTAGGTATTGGTGGTGTTGATACATCTCCACAGGATATTTGTACAGATGATGTAAATGCAAGATTAGGAATAACAGGTTGGACAGGTAAAATATGTGGAATAACAAATCCTGCTAAAATAATGGGTGTATCTGTAACAAATATATCAAAAGTAAATAGTATTTAAAGTTAGCCTATTGTATGATTAAAATTTATAGAATAAAATATTAGGAATATTAAATGAATATATGTCCAAAAGGATAATAAATTATGAGATTTAGTAAAGATGAAAATACTTATATTTTAGCAGAATTTACTTCTGGTGATGCTGTAACAATTGATATATATAGACTTAGTGATGATGTCAAAGTGATTGATAATGTTAATGTATCAGAAGTTTCTTTGACTGGTACTTTTAAATATTTGTTTAATGTAGCAGTTACTGAAAAAACAGAATTTCTTTTAATAATGAGTAATGGTATTATAGACAAAAGAGGTAAAATAGTATTAGGTGGTTATCCAGACGATATAGAAGATTTGCTTGGTGCAATGGAAACTGATCTTACTTTTATAAAAGAAATCGAAGGCGGTCGCTGGAAAATTGATACCAGTACAAAACAAATGATATTTTATAATGAAGCAGGAACAGTTGAAGTGGCAAAATTTCAATTATATGATAAAGATCATAATTCTGCATATGCCGATGTAATGGAACGAGAAAGAATATAATAAGGAGTTTATAATGAGTTTTATAATTACTAGAGGGTTTGGAGAAGAAAATGGTATTATTATAGAATATGTACCAGTTCCAGTATGTGAACCAGAAATGACAGCCCATGAGTGGGGTAAAAAAAACATGAGAATAGAACCATGTGTAGTAGTTACATCTGAATGTAAAGAATAAAGCCGGGGGGGTAAGTAAAAATGATTCATTTATCATTTCAAGTTGAAAATATTACATCTGTTTTACAAGTATATAATCAGATACAAGTACAGAGTTCCGTAACGGAGACTGGAACTTTTACAATGGTTGTTGGAACGGGGTTCCCAATAATTCTTATTTCCGGGCAAAGTGCATATTCAGTAGATGATCCTAATGGGTTTTCTTCGACGTGGTATCAATCTAGATATTATGATTCTGAAACCGAAGTTGCGAGTGCTTGGTCGGTTAAAATCTTAGGATCTGTTGGGGAGCTATGTTATGATCCAACTTATGGGGTGGAGGTCGAATATAGTACGAGTGATCAATTGGTTATAGACAGAATTAGAAGACTTTGTGGAGACCCAATTGGGTTGAAAAGAGAATATAACGAGAAAGATAATATTCACGAGGGCGGAAAAGTTTATCAACTTGAAGAGAAAGGATGGCCTTGTTCAATAACTGTTGGAGATACAACATATAATTCAACTTCGAATCCAACAGTAAATGGATATCTTTATTTGAACTTTTCGGATGATATTACGACACTTTCTGGCGTGGATTTGGATGTTAACATATTTTATTACACTTTTCGAAACTCTGATCGAGAACTTTTCGAGGCGTATAAGTACTGCACTCCGCCCCAAGGATTGACTAGAACAACCGCAAACTCTGAAGCTTATATGCTTCAAATAGCAATAGATATCTTGATGCAAGAATTATGGGAAGATGCTACAGAAGATGGGGCTTCAGTTAAGGATGATGTATCAACATATAATTCTGAAGGCGGGCAAAAAATACGTAATGATCTTATAGATAAATTGCAAAAGAGATTGGACAACTTAATTAAAACTCTAATTTTAGGTGGGATAAGTGGAGTTAGAATAGATTAACAAAGTAATAGGGGTATGATGAGAAAGAAACTAACCATAGAATTCATTAGACAGGACTTTGAGAGCAAAGATTATATTTTAATAACTAAGTATTATGAAAATGCTAAGCAAAAACTAGAGTATATTTGTCCAAATGGTCATAGAAGTAGTATGTGTTGGAATAATTGGAAAAGTGGTAAAAGATGCCCATTATGTGCAAGTAAGGGGCGTAATAAAAAGGATTTTAATATTATAAAAAAGTCTTTTAAAGAAAATGATTGTATTCTTTTGACAGATAGATATACCGGTAATACTCAAAAGTTAGATTACATTTGTCCAAATGGGCACTTCTCTAGTATTAGTTGGGCTCAATGGCAACAGGGTGGAAGATGCAAATATTGTACTCTTGAAAAACAAGCTAGAAGACAAAGAAAATGTTTCGGGGATATTGAAAAATCATTTGAAAGCGAAGGTTGTACGTTGTTAACTCTTGAAAGTGAGTATAAAAATGCACATCAGAAATTAAATTATACATGTCCAAATGGACATTTCCACAGCGTTGCTTGGACTAAATGGCAACAAGGTCGTAGGTGTCCTCAGTGTTCAAATAAAACTTCTAAATGGGAAAAAGAGATTAAAAAATTTATAAGTGATATAAAAGTCAAATTTGTCGCAAACGATAGAACACAAATAATTAATCCTAAAACAAATTGTGGTTTAGAATTGGATATATGGTTTCCACAACTAAATAAGGCAATTGAGTGTAATGGAGAATATTGGCACTCATTAGAAAAAGTAATTGTCCATGATCAGATAAAACAACAATTTTGTACAGAACAGGGAATAGACCTGTTAGTAGTTACTGATAAAGAATGGAATACTGATATAGAGAGTTGCAAAATAAAATTGACCTCTTTTGTTGAAGCGGGAGTTTTCTATGCGAGGTAAAATAAGTTCTAAAACTAAGAATAGATTCAAGAATTCTATAAGAAGCGTCATTAAAGGACTTGGTAGAAAAGTTCTTGTATATAAAAAACCGATTCAAAATGAATGTCAAAATTGTTATTTCGACAAATTAACCAATCGTTCTTCAGGAAAATGTAAATGGACAATTGAAGAAGTTGAAGCAAAGAATGATCCAACGAATTATAAATGGTTTAGAAACGGCCGCTGTCCTATTTGTAGTGGTAAAGGATATTTAGAAGTCAAGCGTAAAAGTTGGATAAGTTGTTTAGTTACATGGGAACCCAATATGAGGTTTGATAATTCTCTTACCTATACGCCGGCTGGTATAGAGGGTGCTACTTTGGTTCAACTTAAAACGGATCCGAAATATTATGATTTGTTCATAAATTGTGTTAGTATAGTTGTGGATAATATAGAATGTAAACTTTCGAAGCCTCCGACTTTGCGGGGACTTGGAAATAAATCCGTTTTGGTAATAGTGGCTTTTACTGCTGAAAAATTAAAGACTGATAATGATGAGATTCGAAAGGGTTATTAGGAATGGAAATAATAAGAACCGTTTCTAAAAAAGTTGAGCTGGCGCTAAAAAAACAGTTAAAAAACGATGCAGAAATATTTATTGAAGAGATTAAACAGGTTATATTAAATGAGTATGATAATAAATTAATGGGATTTAAAACGGATAATAAAAGTAAGATAAATTACAATAGTTATCGAGATGAGTTTATTCTACGTTTAGATAATTTTCAATTTGTAAAAGATAATGAAAATGGTATAACTTTAGATATACCTGATATGGAAACTTTTGATTTTTCAGACGGATTAGAGTTAGTGGAAACAATGATGGAAGGTTTGAGTGGTGTATATATAGAAACCAATGAGCAAGAATACTCATATATTTTTGGAAGAAAACCAAGATTGGCGGATGCAATTGATAAAAGTGTATCTCCAAAAAACAGAACGTTCCTAATCAGATATACAGGAAAAGTTAGACAGGTGGAGAAAGAGTTAAATACACGTTTCGTTAGATTCCCGTTTTCTAATACACCATCAATTGATATATTAGAAACAGGTAAGTTATTTGTGGATGAGAATATAGACCAATGGATAAATGATTCCATTGAGCTGGCCAATAAAGAAGTTGTAAATAGGAGTAATATTTAATATGTCGGAAATGAGTATATTACGAAAATCTGATTTAAGTTTGTATTTAT
>JAGLZA010000198.1 GCA_023131835.1 Caldifarciminota bacterium | reverse complement strand
ATTTATGGACGTCCCGCATTCTTATTATTTATGGACGTCCCGCATTCTTACTAAGTCATTTTTATTTGCAGATAACGTTGCAAATAACCGGCTGTCAAAAGGCGCAGAGCGAAGCGGCGCGGCTTTTGACAGTCCGAGTTAATTTGCCTTGTTATATAGTGTTTTTGATTTTCATCTTTTCGAGAAACTCAATAACTTCCGGCTTGATTCCCATTTCCTTCATTTTTTCAATGGATTTTTCAAAAGCTATCTTTGATTCAGCCTCATTATAAGTAAGGTCAGACTCAAGTTTTAGGTCAAATTCTGTTTGTCCAGCGATTGAAGATATTTCATGCATTTCATCGCGATTGTGGTAATTAATTTCTGACGAAAGAATTGATAATGCTTGGGAAATCCAGTCTATTGAGTCTGTTACGACTTTCCATAGGTATTGGTAAAATAAGTTGTAATTTGGTGGATACATTAAGTCTATTTCGGTTTTAAAAACTTTTTGTATGCCTTCATCATCAAGGAAGGAGTTAATGGACGCCTCAATTACAGCCCTATGTCCTTCAATTGTTTGGAATTCCTCATTGTCTTTGTTGTCTTCACTGAATAGACTTGGAGTCCACTGAACAGCTCTTTCGAGCAATGTTTGGTCTAAATGTCCGATTGCTTTATTTCTAAAATGATTTACAAACAAAAGATCTTTGCGAATTTGTCTCGTTTGCTCAACATAGGCCTTCGGGCCTTTAAGATTTATTTTCTGTGCTGCTTCTCTAACATTATCTAAAATCAAGAATACTTGTCTTGTATTTCTGAGTTTGTTCAGCCAATCTTCGGTATCTTTCGTTGGTCGGTCAAGTAATTCATGGAAATATGTCAAGTCATCTTTCAAAAGAAGCAAGTTTAAGTATTGAGCTTTTTCTTTAATTTGATATTTTTCAGCACTCATTTAAATGCTCTTTTTTTAATATAACGCCGCGGTTCACCTGGCGCAGGGGCTTCAACAAGCTTAATAAATCCCGCTATATTCCAATAACCCAAAAACTTGCCAAGCGGCCCAGTCCCTGCGATCTGGTGAAACCGCCTTGTTATGTTTTTATATTTGCCTTGATCAAGATAATGAAAACAAGAAGTTAACTATCTTGAAATAATCTTTGTGGCTTCTGTTGTAATTTACATCAAGATAGCGGTTAATAACATCAAGGTCATCTCCTTTTGGAAGGTTTGAATAAATATCGTTGAATAATTTATCAATTTCATCTTTAGTTTTGTCAAAACAATGATCGATAAACCAGCTAATATTTTCTCCATAATAAGACAATGGTTTGTATTTTTCTTCCTTATTAATGATAGCAAAACCTTTACAACTTTTTTCAGTGATTTCTTCAAAACTCAATGGTGGGCCAATTGGGCTACCTGCACCATACGTATGAGGAAAATAATTAACGTCATTTTTCTCTTCCTTTATTTTATAAGCATCAGGAAAAAACTCTTTGTAAAGAATTAGTCTTACAATAATATCTGGCATGAAATTAATCTCATCTTTGAATGCTAAATAAAATAGATACCTTGTTATAAGAATTTTAGTTTTTCTTGGATTCGTAGCACCTATATCTGTCAGAATATCTGCAAATATTATTACATCGTGCTCAATGTCTTTATACCAATCTTCATTTGCTTGTGATTTGAGTTTATTTATTATGTATGTTTTCGTTATTTCGTTGTCATAACATGGAACGTATAATGATAAATTTATTATTTTTTCTAAATATTCATCCCCTCTAATAATTTCTGCTCCGTACCGTGCTTTTATGGCTGCAGAAAAAACTTCCTTATCAACGCCAATCACAAATATACAATTACAGCCTTTTACGCTCAAAAAATGTTTTATATTTTCGATTAATTTTATAACATTCTCTGGTAAGCACCTGTCCAGGTCATCAATAAATATAACAAGCGATGAACTATCTTTGCATATTTCACCTACAAGATTTTTGAATTGACTTCTCAATTCATCGATATCTGAAACCCACTTTTCATAGGTTTTGCCAACTTGTTCTTCGTACAGTTTTAGGCTCTTTTCAATGTCATCGATATTAGTGGTATTTAGTGTGGCTGCCTTCAACAAAACATTTGACCCTGTTAAAACTACAGCACCAGCGATTTTTTTTATACTATCAAATAATTCACTTTTTTTATCTATTTCGTTTGCTAACTTAGACAATAAAGGAAGTAACAATGATGTCTCATTTTCGAATTCCCAAGCATTAAAACAAAACGTTTGCAGGTTGCTTTCTTCGGCTAAATAGGCTGACAACATATTCATGAATGATGTCTTTCCTGAACCCCAATCACCATATACACCTATGGTAAATGGTGTTGATATATGGGGCAGCAAGGACGCTATTTTAATTACAGACTCTTTAAAACCAAGCAAGTCGTACAAAAAAGGGTCTGATGAGTTTGCAGCGATAGGTGAATCTGGTTGGAGAATCAATTTTTTGCTTTTATTTTTCATAAAGAACGTCTCTGAATATTTTGTTCACATAACGCTGGGGGTAAGAGGTTGCAAAAAAGCGCCAGCTTTTTTGCAATCCTACTTCACCCCTTTGTTGGGCAAGCCACTTGTAAAGAGATCAAGTATGCACTGTTTATGGCATAAACCGCGAACTAGTCCTCCGAGCTTTCACGATGACATACTGGTTACGGACCAATCTAAACTCGCGGTCACAACGGAACTCACGCTACTAGTGGAAATAACCGTCGTTCCAGAAGCGGGGTTAGACAAATAATGGGTCGAGTTAACCGCAACTCTTTCCCGCTTAAACAGGTCCCTATCGGCTTCCCAAGCTGGGTTAAAAACAACGCCGGTGCCGTCATCTGGCGACCTTTCAAAGAAAGGTTTATAGTCCCGATTCTGAACAATCTGAATTGCCTCACATGCAGCATCGTAGCCAGCATCACGCCATGCTCCTATGTTGTGAATGATTTGGTTGGGCCCCGCAGTGGTGAAAAGTAAAATTAGAATTGTCACCCACTGGTTTTTTAGCCATTTTTTGACCGTGTAGACAGCCCTGCGCCCTACTTTTTTGCCAAGCGCCACTAAAGCTAAATCTTTCTCTCCCAGGTACCGCATGTCCGGCAGCTCATCCACAATTATAACATCGGTGCCATCAGCAACGCCAGCATTCGTTAGGTGACGCCCGCATTCAGCCCATATTTGTATTGCTTCTTCTTTTGGTACTTTATCGAATTTTTTTGTTAATTCTTTTACTATTTCTTCTTTTTCTTTCTTATCCATTGGCATGCACTCCTCGTTTACATTCGTGTGGCCGTGCCGTCGAAAAGCTTAAGAGAGCGAACAAATACTTTAGAACTTTCAATTTTAACAACGGCTCTATTCACAAAAAAATAATTGAACTACTAAACCTATTTAGTTCATATGGTTGAGCCCAACGCCTGAACTCACGGAGAGGCGGGGCAGTTTTCCGCCGATCCCGTGGAGTAAATGGTTGGTAAATGGTTAGCGAAATTCTCTATTTGTGTTCACCTCTTGTCATATCAAGAATAGCCCTTTCTAATTTTCCTTTACAGAAGCAAGTCATCTTTGATCCATCGCCAAGATCTTGTTGTCCAGACTTATTGGTATTGAATATAACTGTCGCGGTTTCTTCAGGCAGTCGACCCCTAGAAAACACATTTCCATTTATGTGCTGCGCGAAAGCATCACCTTTAACCTTAATAGTCAAAATATAGCGCGTGTTTACAGTCACGATAGTTTTACCGTTATCTTTTTCATCTGGAGCAACATAGATATTTGAACGCCCATCTAAAGTGACTTCCCTGCGAATGACGATATAGTTAGAAAATGATAGGTGCTCCTGACGCGCAGTTGCGAGCTTAAACACTGCTGGACCAGCAACATCGTAGTTATATGTCTCTGTTTTATCACCTTGAGTGTAGGTTCTATGTGTTTTTCCACAATCCACGTATTCAGATGGGGCGTTGGAAGAAAATGATACATTGATAATACGAGATTCTTTGTCGATGTTGTTTATCACATAGAAGCTCTTTGAAAGTTCTTTGACGAGAATATCCCAGACTTGTGACTGCGGTTTTGATACTACTATTTCATTATTTATTTGTATTGGTGCATTATCGGTGTATTTGTAAGTGTTAATGCCCTGAGTAGCACAGCCTGTAATAAATATTGCTATCACTAATATTGCACCGACTCTGTAGTTCATATTTCCTCCTTTGTTCGCTAACCGTTTTGGGTAACCAGCGCCATCTCGAAGCTCAATCAAAAATGCCCAAACTTCTCGGCGTCTGGTTGACCCATTGGTTCGGCCCCCGTTTATATTGAATGCCCGTTTTGCTCATCCGCCCTGACTGGCAATCGGGTAAGGAGTTCGGTCGTCCAGCGACAAGTATCCTCGATCATCTCCCGGTGCCATTTGAGCGGGTCGTCAAACCAGCGCACGGCGTCGGGTTTCTCCTTGTTCGGAAATGGCCAAAAACCCAATTGCCTCGGCGTCAGTTGGACGACGTGCCCCTTGGAGTATGACAAACGGACGTAATCCATGATGAGATCACGAGCAAAACCCCCAATCTCTTTCTGGAAATCAGCGAACGCTAGAAAACTTGCCCCATTACTCACCTGAAAGAATGATTTCGTTCCACTCTCGTCGTCCGGACTTAGGTGACCGTCCAGTAGCGGAGTGTAGCGTTTATGATAGCACTCAAGGTGAGTTGCACCATTGCACCCATTCTCAACGATATAGAACAAGAAGGCTGGTAAACCGAGGCCTTTCCAATAGTTGATAGTCCGCTCGTCTACCTTCTTGGCTCCCATTAGCGTATACTTGAGAAGGCCGTTGAACGGTGATGTGCCAACGGCTTCACATATGACCTTATCGCTTGTTGTGGCTTTGACCTGTGCCGAGAAGAGGATGCCGGTGGGACGATCCCCGTAAATCCATTCGCAGAGAAAGTCGATTCCGAGATCGTTCTGCCGTGCGATACGATGGGGAATAGCGTGATCGACGATGAGCGATTCGAAGAACGCTTCGCCTTTGATTCCGCGCCGTGCGCTTTTGGTGTACTGCTTGTAGTCATGATCTGCCATCAGTTCACCCCCTCGCTGCCGAACAAGTTATTATACGGATCTGGATATCATCACCTTTGTAATGTTATCCGTCAAAATACGCAACTCCTCGTCGCACTACAAATACATTAAAAATACCAAACGAAATTCGGACTTTTTAAAATGTTTGATACCTTGCCAACTGCGTAAATCATAAATCAAACAATTCTTATGCAGATAAGGTTTGCGTATCACAATTTTTAAAAGGTTTCAATTTGTTATGTAAATAGCAGATATCTATAATGACAAAGCCACCTGCCGGTGTAAAGTGTAGCAGAACACCTGTCAGGTGGGCTGACAGGTTCAGCGATGCTTGGCAAGTCACAACAAGCGGCTTGCGCCACTTCCTTTTGGATCCCGTGATGTGTGGATAATACAGTAGACTGTCACCTTGGAAACAATGGTGCCTTTGCCGGGCAAAGGTGAGAAACCTTTTAAGTATCGGCGTTTCACTTAAAAAAATAGGGTCAAATCTGCCTTTGACCCTTACTAATTTTGAGCAAGGGTCAAAGGCAGACCCGGTAGCCCCAGATCATGGCCTTCGGGGACACATCCGTGGTCAGCTCGTCTCCTTCGTTTCCCTGGAATTAAAAATTTCCAATCTTATATAATTTCACTGCTTTTACAATCTCCCGTTCAATCCTTAAATCTACCATTCTTACCGTCAAATCTGTCTTTTTAACCTTCATTGCATCTGCGATTCTACAGGCGGCATCTACAGCAGTGGAAACTAATTGAATAGGGACAGTCTGGCTTGTATTTTCTGCAACCTGAGGAAGTTGTAAGTCAAATAACAGATCTTTACTTATTAGTTGTAACGGTTCAACCGGCAAATTTGAAATAAGTAAACGTTCCCGTTCATTAATCAACTCATCAAGCTCTTTAATAATTGTCCAAAAATGATCGTTTTCAGATGAACTAACAGGGTGTATCAAGCTTTGTGCGGTAATAAGGTTAAAAATAGATTGAGCCGTTGCTGTGCGTTGGTTCAATTTTTCCACTCGTCCAACAGCACGGGTAGGATTAAATTCCTGCAGTGTCATATCATGCAATTTTTGTTTGAGATGATTAATATCATATTCAGACAAATCTGCAGACTCATCCAGTTGAATATGTTTTAGATCATTCCATGATGTTACCAAACAAACATCGGCTTCACCTTCTTGAGAAATTATAGCTGCTATATATGCCACAACTTCGGCGTTCGTTTCAGGGACTTTCTCGGTCAAACGGATGATAGATTTGGGCAGATCAAAGGCCTCAAACTGTGGGCTTTGGGGACGTTCGTGCAGAGTGTGCATAACTCCAATTTAATATCAAAAAATCCATCTGCTCGTGAAGGGAAAGGGGTCAGGTCTGCCT
>JAGLZA010000197.1 GCA_023131835.1 Caldifarciminota bacterium | reverse complement strand
CAAATGTCCTAATTCATGAATTGCTACTACTCTGAAATCGAATGTAATTGTTCACCGCTGGAATAGGAGCACTTCAGGTAATCTCTCCTATTCCACGGGATGAACCCTTCGAGAGGATTTTGTGAGGACAAGTCCAAACTCATCTTTTTTAAAGACATTGTGTATAATTCCGAAAAAATGGGTGGTAGGCAGAATGCATATCACCCTTGACATAAAAAGATAACTGATTATTTTATATAAAGAGGAGGAGAGATGAATTGTATACGGAAATTATCCTTTTTAATTACAATAATGTATTGTTTCACTCTCTTATCAGCGCCAAATTCTAAAGTTTGGAACATAAATTCTCAAGTATTGTTAATAAAAACAGACTCTTCCGGAAATGAAATATGGCGGAGGCATTATGGGAAGAATGAGTGGTTACATTATGAAGAAGGTGAATCAGTAGAGAAAACCAGAGATGATGGCTATATCATTGCAGGAAAGTATGAATATTTACCTTTTTGTGAGGAACAAGCTTATTTGATTAAAATTGATTCACTCGGGAATAAAGAATGGGATAAGTATTTTTGGTGGGGGGAGTGTATTAACGCAGGGGCTTTCTCAGTAATACAGGATTCAAATGATTACTATGTTGTTACTGGAAGAAAGATGGGGATGACGGGAGTAGATACTTGTTGTATTGGTTTATGTAAATTGGATTCTGCAACCACTATATGGACTAAGGAATTTGGCGGTTATCCGTGGGGGGCTGATGCAGGTAAATCTGTACAACAGGCTTTAGACGGAGGATATATATTAGCTGGACTTACGAGCGCTTTTGGTTCAGGAGGGAGTGATGTATATCTTATAAAAACGGATTCGGGTGGTAATGAAGAATGGAGTAAAACATTCGGAGGTTCCCTTGATGATGCAGGAAATTCAGTTCAACTAACCACAGATGGTGGTTATATAATCGGAGGGTCTACGGAGTCTTTTGGTTCAGGAGGGAGTGATGTATATCTTATAAAAACGGATTCGGGTGGTAATGAAGAATGGAGTAAAATATTCGGAGATTCCCTTGATGATGCAGGGAATTCAGTTCTTCAGACTTCAGATAGTGGCTATATCATTGCAGGTTACAAGAAATTGCTTTGTGGTGGGGACAGTCTTCCAAAAGGTTATCTTATAAAAACGGATTCAGGAGGTAATGAAAAATGGAGTAAAACGTTTGGAGGTCCAACCGATGCCTGTATTGCCAATTCAATTAAAAAAATAAGTAATGGAGATTTTATAATTGTTGGAGCGATAGAATACTATTGTGGTATTGGAGAGGAGGAATTGCCAGATACGTTCATATTATATAATACCGGAACAGAAATATTCCTAAATAAGATTACTGTAAAATATGAGTTAAAGGCAAATTCACAAATTGAAATAATAATCTTTGATGTTCTTGGTAATCGGGTTAGAAGACTTGAAAGAGGGATAAAGCCCGCTGGAATTCATGAAATCGTGTGGGATGGAAGAGATGATAGAAGGGAAAAGATAGGAAGTGGTATTTACTTTTTTGAAATTAAAGCGGGAAGAAAAAGGATTGTGAAGAAGTTATCATTAATAAGATAATTCATTATTCATTATTAGATACTTAACCTTTAGTTGTGATTATCATCCCCCATCTCCATATTTCACTGGGCGACTCACCCCTACAAAACAGAATTCTCTTTGCGGGCTTTGCATCCTTTGCGTGAACTTAAATGTAGAATTGTGCAGGAACCGTAGCTAAAAAACTGAGTTTATTGAGTTCATAGAGTTCGTGGGGTTCGTAGGGTTGGAAACCCAGCACAGAACCCTTCCGAGGTTGCTTCACCGGGGTCGAGCAGGAAGAAGAGTTCGCAATGACTATTTGCTGGGTTTGTAGGGTGGTATGTGATATGTGTATGTTCATCTTCTGTTTCATAACACATATCACCTGTTTGTCTTCTCGCTTGACTTCTATCACATATCACCTTTTCCTTTGCGCTCTTTGCGAGAAAAATTGGGGGGAGAGTGGTCTTTCCCTTCTCTTGACTTTTAAGAATTTTTTTATATTAATAAAACATTATGAAAACTAAATATATAATATGGCTGTTTGTTTTATTGGTTTTGCCTGTTTCTCAGAACCTTAAGGCCCTGGATAAGGAAAATCACAGGACTAAGGATATAGAACAGAAAATAAGCATTGAGGAACTAAATCGTCTTATCAAACTCAAAGGTGCTGATTGGGTGGCAGAAGAGAATAAGTTTACAGAGATGAGTTTGGAAGAAAGACGAGCCTACCTGGGATTGATTCCCTGTAAGGGAGGAATTCCAGTGGACCGAGAAAAGGTAATTAAAGGCCTTCGGTCGGAACTGGATTGGAGAAACAAAGATGGGTCGAATTGGATGACACTTGTAAAGAGTCAGGGGAACTGTGGCAGTTGTTGGGCATTCGCTGCAGTAGGGGCCTTTGAAGCAGTTGTTAATGTGATGGAGGGAGATCCTTCAATAGACCTCAATCTCTCAGAACAGACATTGGTCTCACAGTGCTGTGATGCCGGGGATTGTGGGGGAGGGAATACTTATGAAGCTCTTGTTTATATAGCAGGTACAGGACTTCCTGGGGAGAGTTGTTTTCCATATCAGGCCTCCAATTCTTCCTGTGATCGATGTCAGGATTGGCTATCTCAGACGAGGAAAGCAGTAAACGCCTATCAGCTTGATACTGATCCGTCAGACATAGACGTTATTAAACAATATGTTCTGGACTATCCAATAACCACCGGAATGGCGGTCTATACGGATTTCTTTGGTTATGGTGGGGGGATTTATGAGCATGTTTCCGGAGTTTTGGAAGGTTATCATGCTATCGTAATTGTTGGATGGAATGACACTGATAGTTGTTGGATTGCCAAAAATTCATGGGGAGCGGGCTGGGGGGAGAGTGGATATTTCAGAATAAAATATGCTAATTCTGAATTTGGTATATACTGCTCATACGCAACCTTTAATCCTCTTGCTGCGAATGCTGGCATAGATACCATTATTGCAATCGGCGATACAGTTGTGTTATCTCCATCTGCTACAGGGGGTTCTCCGGACTATTCTTCCTCACCACCTGCGTATCAGTATTCCTGGTCTCCAGATAGTTTTTTGTCCGACCCGAATACAAAAAATCCCGAAGCCTTTCCGACAAGAAAGATGATATACTGGGTAACTGTTCAGGATTTGAATGGAACCTCAAAGGTTGATAGTGTTATAGTGAATGCAGTTTCCGAGGTTGCTGTATATCCTGGTGATACGGATAATGATGGGATTGCAAAGGCTTTTGATATTCTTCCCATCGGCAGATTTTGGGGTTATACAGGCGATGCAAGGGATTCTGTATCAACCTTTTGGGGTCCACAGGTAGTATCTGTCTGGGACCCCGATCTACATGCTACATTTGCAGATTGCAATGGAGATGGGATAGTGGATATAGATGATGTACTTGCTATAGGGCAGAATTGGCATAAGACTCATACAGTTAAGGGAGAGGTTTTTCAATGGACAGCTCAATTAGAGGATTCTTCACTGGTGAAGTATATAGACAACTATAGAGAAATCTACAATTCGCTTTCTGGTGGATCTGATGCAGTGAGAGAAATGAAGTCTCTTCTCCTTAAGATTCTGCATAAATATGGAATTCCCGAGGGTTTCCATCTATCTTTAGATTCCCCAAGTGTTTTTCATTCCCATTGCATAATCGAATTTGCATTACCAGTACCCTCAATTACTACGCTTGATATATATGATAAAACCGGCAGACTTATCAGGAGATTGCTTGATGAACGGTTGGAGAAAGGTTATTACAGCAAGAGATGGGATGGTAAGGATAATATGGGGAGTAAGGTTAGTGCAGGCGTTTACTTTGCACGGCTTGCTGCCGGGAATTTTGTTGATACAAAAATGATTATCAGGCTGAGGTAAGGTGTTAATGATGAGAATGATATTCAAAGTAGGATTTATATTCCTCTTACTTGTATCTGCTGGCTGTAAGAGAGAATCTCCACCAGAGGCAGTAACGCTAAGCATTACAAATATTGATTCTTTAAGTATTTCTCTTGAGTGGACTCCGAATACAGAAGATAAGTTTGCTTCTTATACGATATACAGGGGCGAGACTCCCGGGGTGACATCTGGTTCAAAAATATTGGCAACACGTACCAACCGATATGATACTGTCTATATTGATAGTCTACTCTCTCCACATCATACATACTACTATAATGTATATGTTTATAATTCCGATAATAAATCAACAGAGAGTAATGAAGTAGGGGATACGACCTCAGGTTTGTCAATCCTCACATTAGGTATCCATTCCAGGCATATTGAAGTCTCTCAAGGCAATATTTTTCCGCTTTCCGTCTGGATAGAATCAGTGACAGACCTCTTTGGAGTATCTTTTGAACTTGTCTATGATAGCACCGTGGTAAGTGCGGATTCATTAGTAGTTGGAGATTTTCTTGGTACAGATGTTATATCCTTTGGGCATTTTAGTCCGGATACAGCGAGTATTGCAGTAACGAGAAAATCAGGTGCGGGTGGGGTGAGTGGATTTGGGACTATCGTTTATATATACTTTCATGCCGTTGGAACCGGGACAACTCCAATAACCTTTGCTTCTGATATTGCTTTGAAGAAGGAAGATGGCTCATTTGTAGGTGGGTATTATTTCCTGGAATTATGGGAAGCAGAAGTGACAGTACCCTGAAAGGGTATATATAAGCAAAGAAACCAGTTAATTTCATCTTATCTCAACGTTCTCTGGGAACAAACACATAAAATTAAAGGGGAGGGGTGGGTTCTACGTTTTCTGCGTTCATCTGCGTTTAAAAAAGGGGGGGAGGGAGTTTTTCCTTGACTTTAATGTATTTCCCCTTATAATTGCCAAAGGCTTTAAAGCAAGAGGAGGTGATATGATAAAGGAGTTTGACTATACCTCAATATTGGGCTGGTCAGTTAGTAGATACGATAAATTTAAACTCTGTAAAAGACAATACTATTATGAATATTATGCAAAATACGATAGTGAATACCCCAGGTATAAAATTGACGAGTTAAAACAACTAACTTCAATTCCTTTAGCGCAAGGTATTACAGTTCATAGTGTTATTAAGGTTCTTTTGGAGCGATTGTTGAAATCGGAAGCAGAAATAGACATAGGACGTTTCATGGATTTTACTAAGGGGAAAATCGAAGAATATTGTAGGAAAAATACCTTTGCTGAAGTGTATTATAGCGAAATTAAAGATGTAGATCCGAAAGACTTATTTGAAGAGATAAAAAACGATTTAATGAATTTATTAAATAGCGAAAGATACAAATGGTTAAAAACAAAGGCTATAACTAATAAAGGTAATTGGTTGATTGAACCTTCTGGCTACGGTGAATGCAGGCTTAATGGTATGAAAGCGTATTGTAAGGTAGATTTTCTTTTTCCTGTTGATGATGAAATCTATATAATAGACTGGAAGACAGGCAAAATTGCTGAAGAAAAACATAAGAAGCAGTTATTGGGGTATGTCTCCTGGGCTTCCTATCATTTTAAGAAGGAACCGGAAAAGATAATTTCAATAATTTCTTATTTGAAACCTTCTTACAGAGAAACGAAAATGAGATTTAATGAGTTCGATATTCAAGATTTCATCATAAAGGTCAGGGAAGAAACAGAGGAGATGTATTCTTTGTGTCAAAATGTAGCGGAAAACATCCCGGGAGAAAAAGAGGATTTTAAGAAGACCGGAAACAAAAAAATATGTAATTATTGTAATTATAGAGAACTGTGTAGTGATGATAAATAAAAAAGGTTGTTCTTGTAAGGTAGTTGTTGAATAGCACAACATCGGATTATACTTTTTAAGGTAGAGTATATAAAATTCTGCTCCTGTCATGATATTTACCCCATCTGCCATATGTAATGTCTACTATTACAGCGGGGTGGAATGCATAGCTATTCCATAAAGGGTCATCCCCCGACTCTATTTGTCTCGTCGAAATACTCGAAAATCCTGGGTCTATCTTCATTCTCTTTTTCACCTTTATAGTATATCTCAATTAAAACTATTTTATCTTTGCCATCTGGGTTTTTCTCATATGAATATATTACTCGAATGCCTGAATTACATCCAGTTCCACCTAAAGACATACATGCGATTTTTTTTGCTTTAAATATATTATGTCCTTCAATTCCTAAGCCAGATATTGTGAAAACGCCTTGATTATCTTTATTTAACTTGTGATATAAGAAAATCTGAGTACCTATAAAAATCTTAATGTCATCTTCTAATGTTTTATACTTTTTCACAAGTTTTTTCATATCTCTACCAAATTCCGGCAATCGAGTAATTTCAAAATACTCATCAATCTTCACTATAATCCCTCACTGAATATGGGGAGGTTCTATAAAATACTGATTCATACTCAATCATTTCACCCTTCTCAGTAGTTAACCAGGGCACATCCCCATGCGAATACTCACTTATCTCTTTAGCGTTTTTGTCAGATAACCTATTCAGAACATCGTTAATTACATCTGTTTCTTGAGATTTATTTAAAATGGATAAATCTGCTTTTCTCAACGGTAAGTATTTCCGTTGTGGATAAGCAAAATACTTGCTATCCACTTCAACAATTTCTCCTTTTCGCTTCATATCTTCAATGATTTTTGCAAATTCTACGGGAGTAGGCCCGAATTTATTTTTAATATAGGTTGCACCCATCAACTGTTCTTCGTATTTTTCATAGAAATCAAAATCGATAAAGTAAAGAATCTTATATATAACACTTTCACCAACATTTGGTTTTGAACCAACTTTGTTAAGTATATAAAGAAGAACCTCTTTAAATTTTTCAAGATTTTTTTGTGGTACATTTATTCTTACTCTTTGCTTGGGCTTTACTTCCATTATCCCCTTTCCTTCACTTTCTTCTAATACTACCTCCGGTTGTTCTTCTAAATCTAACAAATTGTTAGGAGTTACATTAAAAATCTTTGAGAATTCTAATAATTCTTCAGCAGTGACTTTCCTGTCTCCGTTTTCGATTTGAGAAATAGTAGATCTTTTTAAATTTACCTTTTCGGCAACCTCCCTCTGACTGAGTCCTCTTAGTTTTCGTATTTCCTTTATTCTTGAACCCAATTTCTTATTGATTGTATCCATCATATACCTCCCTTTAGGATATCCTTATTTTTTATTATACCTACAATTGTTCTTCTTTTTTCCATAGTATAAATATATGGATGTTATAATATTTGTCAAGGGGTTGTTAGGATATTTAACATTCCTATAAATAGACTTTCTGGACAGCGTTTTAACCAGAAGCACAGAACGCGAAACACGAAACTCATAAATAAATCTGCTACTATCATACTGTCAAGATTCAAGCAAAGAACCTTAGCCTTATTATATATTTACTGTAACTGGGAAAACTTTGAAGTCAAGTAGCATTAGGATGTAGTTCTCAGTTTCTGGTTCTGGGTTGGGCTGGCATAGCACTAATACACTAATTTACTAATATACTTCCCAAATGGTCGGGCAGTTTTTTTGACTGATGCCACTGACTAATGACTAAATCATTGATAATGGATGGGGGAGAGGAGATAATGTCAAGATGTTTATCCCATGAAGTGTGAAACTACTTCATACGGGACCTGCCTCTCAGAATGTGTTACTATTCCATATGGGGACAAGCACTGTTTCTCTTTTTGTCTTATTAAATAGTTCCAGTTATCACCAGGGTTATCATAATAGTTCCCAGGGCAAACATAACAAGTCCGGTAGCAAGATGGAGTTTTTCTAACCTTGCCAGACGGAATTCCTCCACTCGTTCTGTCGAAGAAAGACCTAACCCGACAACCAGGGTAATGATTATAAAAGGGAGGATAAATATCAGATTATACAGGAGTAAAAGCCAAGTTGCTTGCATCCGGGTCACCGATCTGCTGAGCATAGATATGATCACAATGTAGGGACCTGATGTGCATGGCAATAAGAACAAACTGACTAAAAACCCAACGCAGAAAGCGCCGGGTATTGAAGTTATGCTGGAAGTAATTCGTTTTAATCCGGGGCGCCAGGACTGCGGCACTTCTATCGTACTGAACCAGCGACCATACCAGAAATAGTCCTTTATGTTCCACAGTCCCAAAAGAATGGCAAGGATAGCGACAATGATGTAAACAATGTGCTGTATTCCAGTGGTCCGAATGGCTTTAAAGAGTCCAAAGCCCATCAGGAGATAAGAGATGAAGGTTGAAGCAGTGAAAGCAAATCCAGCACCCAGGACGCGATTTCTTCTCCTGGAACCCAATAATATCGTGCCTAAAAGGAGAGTAAGAACAGCACAGGCGCAGGGGTTGATAGCATCTACTGCCGCAGCTCCAACAACCGCAGGAAGTGTTAAGTGCTGCTGTAGTCCCCCTTTATATTCTGCAAGGCGGATTAGAGCAGATGAAGCCTGTGTTCTAAGAGTTTTCCGAACTGCCTCTTCGATTTTTCGTAGAGAGGTTCGGTCGTCTCCGAATATGAAATTATCGCCAATGAAAACCATCGGAACATTAACTTTTGAATTGTAAATAATGGCTAATCTATTCAATAAATTGGCATTATCTCTGTTATGGATTTCGTATTCTTTGATTACCACAGGATAGTTAGGTTTGATCCGCTCGTTTAAGAAATCATTGATACGTCCACAATGAGGACAGCCAGTTTCATAGAAGAAAAGAATTTCAACATCGTAATTAGCATAGGTGTCTATATTCGGAGCAGCATAGGATTGGAAGTTAAACATAAATACTATAAGCAGTAGGGTTAATAAGAGACTCTGGTTTAATATTTTCTCTTTCTTTTTTTTAAGATAAGATATAGATGTCATTTTAGTAATTCTATCTGGGGCCGGAAATGAGATGACTCTTTCCGTATCTTTGCTTCCATTCATTTAGACCGCCTACTATGCTCAAACACTCTGAGAAACTTTTGGCCCTCAACATTAAAGCTGCTTCGTCACTTTTTGTACCGTCTTCCGAATAGAGATAAATCAATAAATATTTTGGTAGATTAGTGACCAACCCGGTTAGTTCCTTCTGTGGCACGTTGATAGCTCCGACGATGTGCTCCCGGGCGAAAGCTTCCGGAGACCGAATATCTATCAGGACGAAGAAATTATACCTCAGTTCACCTATAAGGACCTGGTACGGCTCCGGAGGAATTATCTTAGCAGTCACACTGAGCTCCAGGGGACTAAATTCGGGATTGCCGTAGTGTATCTGAACACGTCTGGTAGGTGTTCGCCCTCCGTACCCAAGGGTCTGGAAGATAAGTTCTAACTGAGCGGTATCTCCAGGTGCCAGTTTCGGTATAGAAGATACTGATGTGCATCCACCCTTAGAAAGATCATGGACTCTCACACTTGTTTCATCAGTGCCGATATTTGCTAACGTAAAGAAAACATGGGGATTAGTTCCTTCTTTCACAATGCCCAGGTCACGGTTAGTCCCATCCACTGCTACCAAATTTGAATTTGCATGCACGTTTTTAGATTTAACTAATACAGTACTTTGTTTTTCCTTGTTGAATTTGCTTTTGATTGATAAACCTATTACAAGGACTCCTAAAAAAATGATAATACAGATAGTCGGTGTAATTAACCGTTTAGTATTCAAAATTAAATTCCAAAAAAGCATATTTATGTGAATAAGTTATATTGTCTATAAAAGACTACTCCTCACTTTTTAAACTCTACCACCCAGTCAACAGGTTCTTTTTGTCCTGTAAAATTCACCTCGAGCACCCGTTCCTGGGTGATATTGTGGGATAGACCTGAAGCATTTGCATCTACCCTGGATACTTTCATTCCTTTAGGAACATAAATAAACAGTGAGTATGATGCTTCAGGTACAGCCTGAGATGTTCCACTTAAAGTAAGTTTTGTTGTGTTCCATCTGAGTGCTTTAATACTAAAAGCACCTGTTATATGACGCGAGGTGGCAAGGAGTTGTGGATTATTGGATAGAGGTCTCGTTATTAAGACACGTGTACCATGGGCTGGGACTTCGGTTTGAATCCTATCCTTGAATATCCCCTCAAGTTGTAGGTTCCAGAAGTCAAAAATTAGATACTCCTTGTCTGGATACAATCCCAGATCCTCTTCGAAGGAAATGGTTTTGGTGGTGGGTTTATCTTTCCAGTTGTATATTGCCACCACATCATATACCCCTGATTCGGCGTTGACCTTGAGGTCTAGCACTTCAGGGTAATTTGCGGGGCGCGGACAGCAAATGGGTTTAGTTCTGAAAGGATAAAGATCCATCGCTGTGATAGGCATAGTAGGCATAGTCTTTTTGTATAATTCCAATTTCTCTTCAGATAGCGCTTTTACAAGATCAGGATACTGTCTGGCAAAGTCATTTGATAATTTGCTGGAAAGAAAGCGTTGCAACCTCTCTTTAGAAAAGTCTGCAATAAAGTCACTTATCATGTAAGTCTGTCCCGTCAATGCTATAGAACTTACAATGGTTATGCCTTCCTCCATTGTTAAAGGATCACGAACCATAACCACATCCGGATCGGACCACCAACAGATACCGTTGAGATAATTCGCACCAAATAGGCTGCGGAAGAATACTTGCATTCCATCAACCCAATATCCCTCTCCTGTCCATGAGGCATAGTCGTCTCCACCTGTGCGGGAGCCGTCGAAATAACCGAAACCAACGCCCACTTCATGCATAGCACAACCGGTTATGTAGTTATCAGGTCCCATAATCTCTCTTATTACCTGCTGAACTCTACGATAAGCCTCTCTACTATCAATTGAAGCATCAAAGGCGTTCTTTCTATTCTTTTCGTAATAGTCCATCCATGTTCCCCATCCTGCATCCTTTAAGTATTCAAGACCCCAGTCTTTTACAAGGGTTTTAAACATTGGCTTTAGATGCTTTTCTATGACTTCAGGATTGGTGCAATCAAGTCTAACCTCTGTGGTATCGGCAGTACAGCAAGCACTGGACAATTTACCATTCTTATCGCGAAGGAAAAAGTTTTCTGGATATTTATCGGCACACTCTGGATTTGCATAATTTGCACCATATGCATTGACCCAGAGACCGGGTTTTAATCCTTTATCCCTGATATACTTAAAGAGCCACTTGCCGCCCCTGGGGAATACCTCCTTATTCCATTGTAGATAGTTTGCATCTCCTCCTCTTGTATGACAGGCATCGAGTTGAACATATTCCAGACCATAAGGTTTTAATTTCCTGGCAAACGCATCTGTTTCCCTTGCTATGTCTTCCCCGGTTGGACTCATATAGTAACAATACCAACTACACCAACCAGTAGGAGCTGTCTTAAAACGGTCTGGTATTGGTTCGTATGTGGGTTTGAACGCTGTCTTTTGATAATCTGCCAATCCTATTTCTTCTGTATAATAATCGAAAATTAAGGAGATTTCAGTTCCTTTTACTATCGGAATCTCCAGGTCCAACGCTTTTTCATTGAAAGCGTTACGGCTCAAATCACTTGTGGTAGGGAACTGAATCAGGATGTCAGTCTTGCGATCGAACAAGTTATATATATTTCGGGCAGAGACGAAACCGAGAGCAGTGTACATTACTCCATTGTCCTGATTTTCAACCCTGGCCGGTATCCTGTCTTCAGTGGCTGGAGCCACTCCTGTGATAACTACATTGCTAACGGAGGCACTTATATCCAACCCTTTTTCGGTTACCTTAAATTCCCATGTAGTACTATCGGGTTCATTGGTTGTAATGGTTAATTTCCCATTATCCTTTATTACCTCCCAACCAGATAGTTGACAAAGTTTGTTATCTTTTTTCAGATTGAGACGGACATTACCCATTACAAATTCCAGTTTTTTATGTTTGAAAGTAAGGATTTCCGCTTTGGAATTGGCTAAAATACTCCATTCATCCTGGTCATATTGGGTAGGCCCTGCACAACTAGTGGTTAAACCTGCAAGTAAGGATATTAGTATCAGGGTACAGATTAGTTCTTTAATCTCGAAATTTTTCATTAGTTCCTCCTTTAGTTCTATATTATTCAGTTTTCGATTAAATATACTCTACTCTTGGTTAAAAATCCATCTTTACCAATAAATACTTAAACCCAATTCTATTGCTAAATAAGTATAACAGAAGATCGCCAATTATCAAGGGTTGGGGTTGTCCCAAAGTTGTATGATTTAGTGTAAATTCTGGAGTTTGTACGCTCGGAGTTAGACAGATAAGACAAAAAGAGTCCAAAGTCCAATGTCCAATGTCGAGAGTCGAAAGCCCAAGCCCCACACCGGGGATTGCTTCACTGGGGTCAGGCAGGAAGAAAAGCCTGCCCCGTGGAATAGGAGAGATTACCTGAAGTGCTTCTATTCCACGGGGTGAACAATGACAATTGTACTGTAGGAAAGGCAAAGATATCATACCGTCAAACTCCGAGCTTGAGGGTATCCATTTCAATCAGTGCGAGGTGATATCGTTTAGAAACCCTCATCAATGGTCGAGAGCGGAAGCAGCGATTTCCTCGGCCTTCGGAAATCGACTGCGGTTTATGAACGACAAGTCCTCGCGACTCTTTACTTATAATCGTAGACATCTACCACTACTTGATTTTCACTATCTTTATCGTAAAGCAAGAATTCACAGAAGAGAAAGAACAAAAATATATCCCTGCAGGAAGAATATTATCATTCTTGTCCCTCCCATCCCATCTAATCTTGTAGTAACCGGGAGATTGATGACTATCTATTAGTGTTTTGACCAACCTTCCAGTTATATTGTAGATCTTTAGAGAGACCGAAGACTCTCTTTTTTGTCCTTCATCACCTACCTGATAGCTGATAGTTGTTGTTGTCCTGAATGGATTAGGGTGGTTCTGGTGTAAGCCAAATGTGGTTGGGCTTGAAGTTTCTTCGCTGACTCCGGCTTGTAGATCACTCAATACCTTCTGTGCAAGCAGTGTAGCTTCGTCTTCTTTCGTAAAGTATATAGGAAAACCAAAGAATACAACCCTGTAATTTTCTCCAAGATACCTTATTCCACAGGGCTTATCCTGAAAGGATGTATCAGAGGAGGCAGAGTTGAAGGAATAGATAACCTCTGCATCGTAAGGCTCAAATATATCAATATACTTCATCTTTCCATTCCAGGAGGATGGGATTTTTGTAGAATCAATTGATACATGTGTGTATCCCAGATCTCCCTGAGCAGATAAAAAGTCATTTGATGTTGATTCATTGGCATTCAAGAGTTTTAGATAGTCGTAGGGAAAATCACCACTTACGAATGTGAATGGATATATCCCTGACCCCATAATAGCTAAGATGGGTTTCCAGCCAGAGAGCCATAAGTTCCCACCCACATCAAGATATTTCTTTATCTCGGGAATTGCAGAAGAAAGCTTCTGGGATGCATAATCATCCCCATGCCAGATGACGGGGGAATATGGTCCAAGTTCATTTATAGAAGGCGTACCAAGAGAATCCACATCCCATTCTGTGAAGGTATAACCCGATAGGATAGCGTTATAAAAGCTATCTACCTGGGCATCGTTTGGTGACCCGGGTACCCCGGTTCCATCTCTTGTTTCATCAACCACCAGTATTCCCTGGTCAAGGGTTATTGGACGGACAGATATCTCTAATGAATAATTGCTTTCCAGGTCCTGTGTATCTACTGCGGTCGCCACATAGTAATACCAGTTGCTCCCCACAGTAGTATCGTTGTAGATAGTATCAGAGATAGGGGAGAGGTTCAATTTCTCGTATACTCCACCGGAGGTCTCACTCCTATAAACATTATAACCTGCTATATCTGTTTCGTAATTTGCGGTCCATTGGAGATCTACCTCGAAATATCCGGGAGAGGCAGTGAGGTCCTTTGGAGGAGCTGGAGGTCCCGCAAGGGTTCCCGGGAATTTGACAAATGGATTACCTATAAAGCAGAAATCCCATACAAAAGAGTCAGGGGAAACAGAACTACCATGCCATATCTTCACCCAGGTTGAGTCATAGTTGTAAGACATATAATCCATATATGCCTCTCCAAGGGATTTTCCGTACGCAAGAGAATTAAAAAAACTCTCCTGTGCATTACCTGTCCCAATGCTTCTAACCACACCAAGAGAAGCAAGTCCCGAGGATGCTCCCATACAGTAATTGATAGCAAGATTATTTGAGGGGTAGTCATCAAAGTTTGCACCATGGCATGCCCAGAGCAGATAGAACCAGGAACCTGGTTGTATATCCCTTATATCATCCCAGTAGACCCATGGGGATTCATCAAAGCAGTGAACATCACTCCCTGAGTGGCACCAGATATGGGTCATCTCAGCGCCATATGTGGAAAGATAATCGAGGTATTCTTGCCCTGATACTCTACCATCTCCACCCCAACCGTGTCCACCTATGGTATCTACTGCTTCATTATATATATGAGATAGATTTATATAGAGTGGTTTTGCAGCGCCTCTCCAGTCATAGTTAATGCACTCAAATGCCTGCATCGGGATATGGAGGTTGAGTTCATAGTAGGAATGGCATTTTTGAAGAAAAGGAGAGAGGGCAAGAGGGTCATTTTGAGGGGGTCTCATCCAGAAGACCCATATCTCAGGTTCTGGATTGTCTCCCCATTTATGACACTCGTAATATCCATCACCGCCGCTATCTATAAATTCACCATCCAGGTCTTCATAGAAGTAAGGTATTGGGAATGGTGGCTCACCCCATACTGGTTCCCACATTGCATAAGGGAGAAGTCCAACAAGTATTGCACCTGTGAAGTTATAATTATTATACAGATTTTGCAGATATACTCGAAGAGATTCTGGAGTGACTCCAGGCGATATAGTATCTAAATGAATTTCAGCATCAAAGTTTGATTCAACATCCGTTTTATATTGTAAAAGGTCTGATTCGATATTATCATAAACATCCTCATCCACTATCATTGCCACTTTCTGATGAACCTGCACGGGCGGCATGTTGATATAGTAACTAAACCAACTGTAGTAATCACTTCCAGAGTAACTATAACCTACTCCAACCCAGTATTCATAGACATAGAAGAATGAGTCGGGAAGTGAATAAGAAAAGCTGATTGTCGTGTCTACAACCGGGGTAGAGACTTCTATATCCTGAGAGCAGATATATTCAAAGTTCCAATCGCCCTCGGTTGTTCTTCGATAGATTATGACTGAAACAATATTCACTCCTAAAGGCACTTGTGCAATAAAATGGGGGGATACAGTGATGTTCTCTCCTTGAGAGCCATAGGAGGGATAATCAAGCCAGACTATATCAGGGTATTCCTGCCTCTCTCCTTTTGTGAGAATTCTCCAGGCGTCGTTTTTTGTTATAATTTGATAAGAAAGTCCCAATTCTCCAAGAAGGGAAAATTCATCTCTTTTAAGGAGAACAAGACCACTTTGCTCTCCCATCCATTCCAATTTTAACCCCAGGTTCTCGATCCTCTTTACATTCTTGGAAAATATTATTACTGGTTGACCTTTACCCCACTTCCATTGAGGTTCTGGGTATTTTGCAAAAACTATCCCTGAGGCAAACAAGAGTGGTATAATAAATATAAATCCTGGTAGAATCTTCCTTCCTATTTTGAGATTTAAAATTATCACTGTATCCCCCTTTTGAATTTTAATCTCTACTTCAAGAGGAGAAGTTTTCTTGAAGATGTATAATCTCCTGCCTCCATAATATAGAAGTAGACCCCTGAGGCAAGTTTTCTTCCATTCTCAGTTTCGCCATTCCAGTTTACAATATAAGAACCTGCTTTCATCTTTTTGTCTATAAGAGTTCTCACCTTCTGTCCTACAATATTGTATACAGAAATATTCACCTTCTCTTCCTTTGAAATCGCAAACTTGATTCTCGTATCTTTTACCATTGGATTAGGATAGTTCTGTGACAATCTGTTTATGAATGTCCTTTTCTCCTCTATACCGGTGCCGTATCCCGGCATTATAGCGCGGATAAGAAGGTCCCCGACTTCCCACTCGGATGGATGAGCCCACCACCATCCGTCGTAGTTTAACCAACTGCGGTCACAATCGCACAGTTTATCGGCGCCGATAGAAGGTCTGTCGTGAAGTGGAAACTCTATTCGAATATGAAAGTCTTCTTCGGGTATGAATAACTCCCCTACATTCACATCCATCCATGCTCCACTATCGACAGCCACCGCTTCGATGGGGGTAATCAGGTTGCTATCCGGAATCGGTTTTCCGTTTCCATTATCAGGATTTACATGAATTATAAAAGTATCGGGATCTGACCAGATAAAGAGTTGCACCGTAGTTAGGGTTTCGACAGCAGCCTCGGTGGGAGAAAACATTACCGAAATGAAGCCGTTACCCCACGGCTCGGTTATTCCGCCTATGGCTATCCCATCGTCATAGGCAACGATTCCGACGGGTAAAATTAGTATGGAATAACCTGCATCAGGTGAACCGGGCACAAGAACCTCATTCAAATCAGTATCTACGACCTTGACCCAGTATTCTATTCTTGTGTCTGTGGTTTGTCCGGGAATTTCTGCCTCGTATGTATCTCCGCCAACATTTGGCATAGTTACGGTAGTCGTATCGATTCCAATAATATACTTTAGATCAACCGAGAAACCAGGCTGATCGTCCTTAACGTTTACCTGGATTATATAGGGTCCCACTTCATCGTATGTATTTCCGTATGCAGTGACATTCCAGACCATGGGAGGAGTTCGAGATACAGCAAATACCGAGTCCACGCAGAACTTTATGAGTCTTAAGGAATCACTAAAAGTTTCCCACCACCCCTGGGGTGCGTAGGTTATGAGCCCCGAATCTCCAACCACAGGAGCTATTTCAGGAGCCATGGGTCTCTTAAGACCTGAACCCACACGCAGAGGAAAAGTCCAGTAGTGACCATTATCCGGAGAACCCATTACAAAGATGTTGTATCCGTATGCGACCGATAGTGTGTCCTTATCCTGAAAGGCTACAAAGAGGTTCCCTGCAGCATCATGAGCAAAGGTTGCACATGTCGCCTCACTCCACATACCTCCGGCAGGGGTAGGGGCTATTGGTCCATATTCTTCAAATACATCGGTAGAAAAGCGGTACCTGTATCCAATCAGTCTGTTGTTGCCTGATGTGGAAATACCAACTCCTGTATACACAATATCTCCCATAGCAATGCCATTAGAAAGTCTTCCCCACCAGTTTTCGCAATAAGTTCCGCCTGCTACTCCAGGCAAAACTGTTGGCTCGGTCCATGTAGCACCAAGGTCAGTAGAAGCCATATAAATCTTCTGCCATTCCTCACCAGGATACTGGATGGTGTCCTTTGCGAGACCTTCTACAAATATCTTACCATTATCTCCCAGATGAATGGCAGGAGATTCGGCAGCATGTGACTCCGCAGTATTTGGAAAAGAATCACCGTAGGCAATGACTTGCATAGGTTCAAAAGTGTTACCAGAATTTATAGATTTGGTAAACAGGATGTCATGAACCTTTACCGTGTCAGTACCTTCAATCCTTTCATAATCGCCCTCGGATACAATCACGATTGTGTCACCTGAAGCGCTAACATCTATTGAACCAAATTTCATCGAATACTGAATTGTATCGCTTAGAATCATAGGCGTCCCCCACAGACCTGCCCCAAATGACTCGTCTCTGGTAAAGCACAAGGCATGGGTTGAGTCTGCTCCGCTGTGATAGAGTCCGTCAATGAAGATGATATACGGTGTTTGACTACCATCCATAGCAATGGCTGGATAGGAACATCCATATCCCATATCAATAGGACCCATCTCGTTCCAGGTATTTCCACCGTCGGTTGACCACCCCCAATATAAGTTATGAGATGAGTAGGGGTCCGGGATGTAGGCAACCTCTGCTCTGTTTGATGTCGGATCGTAGACTATGGTCTTTCCTGTCAGGGTAGTGGTTGAATACCACGAGTCTGTGGGGAGGATACCGATATCTGTTGCCTGACCATATGCTAATCCACAGAGCCCAATCATCATAAGTATTGCCAACTTTTTCATTTACACCTCCTTTATTTTATATTAAACTATGTTTTTGTGTGAAAAGAACAAACCCCTCTGGAATAGAAAAATCCATCCCTTATTTCATACAATCATAATAACCACCTCCTTTCTCATTTTTCCCGTTAGAGATACAAAACAACTAACAAAATGCCAGGTAAAATAGCTTACTCTCTAAAAGGCTACTCCTAGAGAGAACCTTTCTCCCTTTCCCAGGTATCCAAATTCTGAATATGCGTAGTCGAGTTTCATATGGATTTTTCCCATCTCCTTTTCAAACCCGACTCCAGCAGACCATGTCTCTTCGTCAAAGCCAAATTTATATCCTGCTCTAATCGTAAACATATCTAAAAGCCTGTATTCTCCACCGATGGATCCTCTTTCTGTCAAATCAGTTGGTTTACTGATTACAAGTCCAATAGTAAGTTCTTCAAGTGGTTGAGTTGAGACCCCGAATGCGAAGGATGTGGGTAGGGGATTTGTCTCATCTATAAACTTGAGCTTTAGACCAAAATTCGATATCTTCATTCCAAATCTCGTATTCATCCATCCCGTCTGAAAGAGAGTTCCAATGTCACCACATAAAGTCTGGGCATAGTATCCGTAACAATCCAACCTTATGAATTTTACTGTTATTCCAAGTGATGCCTTGTCAGTGAGTGCACGGGCATAGCTAAGGCCCAGCGAGTAGTCTATCCAGTAAAAATACTCTCCGGTTCCGTCAGGATGAAACGGGGTAGTTACCTTCATTTTTTCAGTATAAAGGGTTGCAAAGGAAAAGCCAATCGTTCCCCATCTTGGAAACCTATGGGCAATACCAACGAATTCATAATTTATTCCGATGAACCAGGGAATATGCGTGGCGAATATGTCACTTCCTTCAAGTAGTGATAGTCCTGCAGGGTTATAGTAGAGTGCACTTGCATCATCTGCGATAGAAAGATATGCTTCTCCCATACCACATGCCTTTGCATGAGGGCCAATTCTCAATGATAGCCCGAGTGTAGTTCCATGCCTTTCATACTGAGAGAGAAGAATGGTGGGTATGAGGAGTGCTGTTAGAAATAGATACCTCTTCATATTACCTCCATCTTATTTTATCACCACAAACTTACCAAGCTGTGTTTTTCCTGTTCCATGGTCTTGGACAGAGAATACGTATATTCCCGATGAAATTGCTTGATTTACCTCTGAAATAAGATTCCAATTCTCCCATCCTCTCAATGGGTCTTTGTGCTTTATGGTCCTGACAAGGTCGCCGGTTAGGGTGTAAATCCTTATAGTACAATCAGCAGGGAGGTTTATGAACTGGATTTTCCTATCTCTCTCTGTCCAGCCTGCTGTTGGAGCATAGGTTGGAACCTCCCATCCATCCTCTGTATAGTCAACATCTCCTCTGTATGGATTTGGAACGACTGAAACCTTTTTACCGCTTCCGGAAGGTGAGCCGGGTATAGCCTCTATCAAAGAAAATACTATGCTGCTTTCCTTTGGACCTGTTCCTTCCACCGTATCAGGGAGGTCATAAGATGTTACTGCATAATAGTAATTAAAGCCATTTAGAAGCCCACTATCTGTATAAGTATGCTCTAAACCCACATTGTAACCATACCAATCTACCTTGTCAAAATCTGCAATTAGTGTATAGGGTCCATCTTCGCTTCTCGATTTATAAATCCTATAGCCTTCAAAATCTCTCACTATATCATCCCACCTCAAGGTATCCTCGCATGATTCTGGACTATCATCCCATTCGAGTGTTATCCTGTGGTTACCAGGTATTGCAGTAACTTCCGGAGATGTTGGTGGTGGAGAGAATCTCAATTCCCTATCAAGGTAACAATAGTGTGCAGCATCCACGTTTTCATATAGGTCGTTTTCATTCTCACCCCCCACCATTGCACATGCTACAACAATAGTTGAACCCGGCTTAAATGTATATGGACCAAATGCAAGAGCCCACTGAACATCTCCTATCTTGTTCTTAGTCTCCTGTATTGGGTCAATCTCATTCAAGGTCATAATCTTGTATGCATATTCATCCGGTCTTTCCTCTTCTACCCCATAATCCCACTCTTTGGCTGCCTTGAATGTAAAGTCCTTATTATCTATATCCGGTGCATGGATGATAGTCCACCCTATAAGACTATCTATTGTTCCATCTTCACCACCAGGTGCATCTGAACATACTGCTACTCGTTTCTCACTATTATACCAACTACGGTCATCCTGTGAAATTTGAGACCTTTTCTCCCATATTGAGCCTGTTACATTATCTAAATCACCAGTCTGAAGATTGCAATGGAACCCTATATAAAAATCCCTTATTGTATCTCCACTGGTGTTTTTCATGTAGTATTCAACAAATATAATATCTTCAATAGTCGAATATCCCCAGGAATAACTCAGTTGGTAAACATCTATTCCCATCGCTCGGTGCACTGTCATATGCGGCAAGGTATCTCTATCAGAGTAATGAGCCAAAAAATCAATTTCTGACAATGGGCTATAGATTGCACCACTCATCACTCCACCCACACCACAAATCTCAGGCGAATAGTGTTCATGGATTATCGGATCTACTTCCTCTTCTCTACTATATGCCCATAGAGAATCATACATTGCACTATCTGGGAACAGTTCATGCCAGGGCGATGCTCCAAAACTTCCTCCTCCATCTGCCACACAGGTGTCTCCATTTACATTAACGCCTCCAAATGCCATCTCAAAACTATCAAAATAATCGCAATTTGAACCTGCTGGATACTCACAACGATTCTCTTCCACCCAACCCCAAAATGAGCCAAACATTCCCATATTAGTAACCCACAGTTCAATCTTACCGGCTTTTTGAGGTTTCTTTTGTATATTTTCTCTTTCCTGAGCAACCACAGTAGGAGATGAAGTTATAAGTCCAACTAAAAACACAAGTGATATAATGAGATTCTTCATAATCACCCCTCTTAAAAACTAATCTCAAGCCCTAACTTGATATGTCTTGGAGCCCCAAACATTTGAGGGTTTCTTGAGTGTTGTATTTCCCTCCATCTATATATCCTATGGGATGCCCCATCTGTATTTCCGTATTTATAGGGTTTGCCAGTCCATAGGTTAACCCAGTTAACATTCCTGTTATTCAAAAGATTTAATATATCGAAAAAGAGCCGGAGATTCCCCTCTCCTATACTGAATTCTTTCTGAAAATGGACATCAACTTTTGATGTGTATGGTCGGGAGCCCTCATTTTTAAGCGTAGGGTCATCCTTTGGAGTATATGGTAGACCAGACCCGAAATTCAATAAAAGGTCTAATCTCCATCTATCCGGCAGTATACCGAAGATGTGTTCACCTTCGTGTGCTTCAATACTAATGTTGCCAACAATTTTATGAGCCTGATCCCAGTCGAGTCTTGTTCCACGAACAGGTATCCATTCCCAGCCCTCATAATATTCCATAAATTCCCATGATGAATAGCCTCTTGAATGTTGGTACGTATATGAGATGTTTCCTGCTATATGATGTGAATATCGTTTCATCAGCTCAAGTTCTATCCCTTGAGCACGACCGTATCCTCGATTAACCCACACCCAGATTGGAGGCATACCTACCTTCATTAATCCTACATAATCGTACATATCTTTATTGAAAAGTTTTAGATAAGCAGCTATGTCTGTTGCAAATTTGTGCGAGAGTCCAAACTCATACTGAATGGTTTTCTGTGGCTTAAGGTTTGGATTACCACACCAGGTACCTGTCCACGGGTCTCTGAACACATACTGAAGTCCAGGAATCTGTTGGAATCTTCCATAGTTGAAATAGATACAGGTATTTTCGGTGATAGGATGTGATATTCCAAGTCTTGGTGAGAAAAAGAGTTTTCTTTCAAGTTCCCACTTCATTCCCGTGGCCTTCTCCCACTGTTTTTGATACAGGGTGTCTCCAATAATCGCCTCTCCAGGAGTAAAGTAATCAAGCCTTACACCAGCATTTACAACAAGACTCGATAGTTCTATCTTATCCTGTATATAAGCAGAACCCATCCAGGGATGCCCATGCTGGAACACCCATCTATATAGCCCATAATCGGGCCAGGGTCCGGGTCTATCTGCACCTGGAGAACGGAATGAACCATGATATTGAATGTTCGTATAAGAGACATCCTCGTAATCAACACTGAATCCAAATCTAACAAGATGATAGGGGTGTATCTGGGATGTGATGTCAAACTTTACCGACCATACCCAGGATGAATCATCGGACCAATACTGGTAAACACCCTCATCAATGAACCCGTCTCCATCTGTATCTGAGCCCCAGTTAGTGTTTGAAACCAGTTCACTGTCTACAAGTGCAGAATCTAACGGTATGCTATCAATAGCCATACTATCGATAATAACACTATCAGTGGAAGACCATCTATATCTATATTGTGTAATGTTCCATTCCGTGGGATCCCAATAATACTCCCAGTGCCAGAATTCAGGAGGTGTTCTGCCCCAGAGATCGCTGTGAGAATGGGTGAAGAGATATCCCAGATGTATGGTATAGAATGTGTTCTCTGAGAGTGTATGGGTGAAAGATAAAACCGTCTGAGAACTCATTTCTTCTGTATTGTTTGTTGAATCGGGTAGGTCCTTCCAGTCCCAGTTAAATCCCGAATACCAGTGATTTCTTCTACGGTATCCCAGGCTGAGTTTAAAATCAGGGGATATATTATAATAAGTGAGTTTGAAGTTGATGTGTGCGTTGTTGTCCTGATGATCGTGGAATTTTATACCAAAGAATTCCCTTTCCTCACGCGCTCTATGATTGTTGAGGTATGTATCAGTTAACCTTCCACCTCCGGAAAGGAAGAACCTAAAATCACTAGGAAGAAAAGAAATAGGTCCTCCAATGGAAAAAGCACTATAATCAGTGTTAAAAGAGGACCCCGCTGGAGATCGATTGTCTGTTTTGTAGAGCCACTGACCAGATAACTTCTTACCACCTTCTTTCGTTATTATATTTACAATTCCAGACTGTGCATTTCCATACTCTGCACTAAATCCACCTGTAAGCATCTCCATCTCCTTAATCGAGACAACATTTATGTCTAATGCAGAGGTTGCTCCGCGGATGGGATCTCTGATTGCGATGCCATCAATATAATAGACCGTTTCACCTGTCCTTCCACCTCTCACATGGGTGCCAATCACCCCTGGCTGAAGTCTCATAAGATCTGATGCCTCCTCAACGTCAGGCATTCTTGCAATCTCCTCGTCCGATAGGTATTTTACAGATGATGTAACATCAGGTTCGATTAATGGTCTTTTGGCAGTAATGATTATACCCACCCCCTTTATGAGCGTGGACTCTAAATCAAAATTTATTATCGTGGTTCTGTCTGCTATTACCCGAACCCCTTTCACAGTTACATCTTTATACCCCATCATTCTGCCTATAAGGGTATATTTACCTGGTGGAAGCTGAAGGATGTAGTAAGCACCTTGTTTATCAGTAGCGGCTCCAAATCTCGTACCGGGAATAAAGATATTCACCATGGGTAGAGGTTCTCCGGTTTTAGCATCGACAATCTTTCCCGCGATTTTACCTGTTATCCCTGCATAGAGCTGCATTGAAAAAAGAAATAGAAGAAACCATATAACTTTTTGTCGAGTATACATCTAAACCTCCTTTCTTAGCATGCTTTGTATTCCCTGTTTGTCCTTCTCTCTCGGTGTGAAGATTGCTTTTCTTTCAGGTTGAAAAACTCTAATTGTTTCATTAACCGGATAATATAAGATATACTCATTCACTTATAATATCCTATGTTATTCATCAAAGAACTCGAGAATGTCCTCACAGAGTCCTCTTGCTCCCTCTTCCTTTAGATAATACAAAGGAAAATCAAGAAGAATCGTATTGTAGATTGTACCTTCGTATTTCATACCACAGGTTTTGCCCTGATAGGTTGGATCGGAAGAGAGGGATATAAAAGAGACAAGGGGATAAGTCCAGCCGGATATTCCCTCAACTACACTTATCTTATGTAATCCCTTACGAAATGGATATAGTTTTGTCGTATCAATAAGAACTGAGTCTCCTGTATCCCATATACCTCCCTTAAAATCATTATTTCTATTGCAATCGCTTGATTTAATGTGGAGATAATCATATACGAAATTTCCCACCTCATATGAACCGCTTCCAAAGGAAGAGATTATTCCCCACCCTGTAGGCCAGAAGTTCCCACCAACTGTGAGATACTTACCAATTGTCTCAGTGTGGTTGGGCAAATTGTGAACTTGATCATCTGAGTGCCATATTACAAGTCTATAATCTCCAAGCTCAGTTTTTCCCGGAGAACCCAGGGTTGCATAATCCCACTCATCAAAAGTATGGCCTGAAAGAATATCTCTGTAGAAATTATCCACATCTTCATCAGTGGGGTTCTCGGGTCCTCCACTTCCATCTCTTGTTTCATCCACAAGGAGTATTGAAGAACTGAAGGATGGAACTACAAGAAAAATCTGTATCTCAGCAGGGGTAGCATCCTCTACGTTTGTATTGTCCTTTGATTTTACCTCGATTGTATGAATCCCTCCAGGAGGTTCAAATAAGGTAGGCCTCAGATAGATAGAAGTATCCATATCGAATGACGACCATTCTTTTCCATCTATGCGATAGGAATATCCAACGATCTCCCCTTCTTCATCAAAGTCCCATCCCCTGAATACGAGAGGCACACCATAATATGTATCTGTTGTATAAGGGAGAAATAGAAGGGTATCTCCATCATCAGGTGATAGAATCTCTGTCTCGGGTCTTTCAACTCTCTTTGTATAGTAATACCTCACATCAGGGGATGAGGAGTCTCCCTTATTATCTATTGCTATTACCTCAAATTTCTGTAAATTAAGGGTATCGGAAGATTCAAACGCCACCTCTGCCTGAGTTTTCTCTGTCTCTATCCAGTCTTGAATAAAGGAGTCACCAGAATATAGATGATAAGTTGTATATTTATATCTATAGAGAACAGGATATCCGTCATTATCACTACCATCCCATGAAACCGTCTGGAGAGCATAATATGAATTGGTTGAATCATTTGCAGGGGGATGTTTAATCTCTACCCATGGAGGTTGATTGGGCTCAACTACCCCGCGGTCACGTTTGCACCCGACAAATACGATAATAAGTAAAATTATGATAGCAAGAATTTTTCTTATCATCTTCACCTCCTGTCAAAATCTAAATAATTATTAATCAACATATCTCTTAAAGTGATATGTTTCGTTCTTTATAGATCGTGCAAGCTGAAAACCTTGATATTAATACGTCAGGATGATAACTATCACTCATAAGATACGCAATCTGCTGTTTTGCCGTTTGCTTCTTCTCTAATTCTCGCAATAAGTACCAGATCTTCTGCCTTGCTTCTATAGCACAATTCCTTATGTGGTACAAAATCAACCCACCTGCCGCGAACTGATCCAAAGCGCAAAAATATAAACGAGGATACTGTCAAACCTTTTCCAAATATTTATAGTCTTTTTAATAAATCTAATATTCCTTCTATCTCGCAGTTTGGCATACCTGAAAGCATTATTTGTCCGACCCCTTAAGTAAGTAAGATACATCACATTCTATCACTCTCTGCTTTTTTTGACCTCAAGGCGAAGACCGTGATGAAGATTCTGATACTCTAAATGTTGGGAAAAACTGGTAGGTATCCAGCTTTCTTTTTAGAGATGCCACTGGATCAAATATGAGCAATATTTGGGTTGTATCGTGTTCTTGGATGTTAAATGTATCTGGAAGGCTGACAAGAGGGCTCGCTGTGTCAGGCATCTCCAATGGGCACCTTATGCCACCGAGAATAAGAACATTAGATTCAGTTTCAACTGTATCGATCGTATAGGTTGTATCACATATTACGTTAATAGTATCCCATGGAGTTTGAGTTGTATCTACCCAGACTTCGGTAGTCTCAATCTCTGCTATCACAGTATCTATCGTTGTATCTACTACAGGAGAGATATAGGCTGAAAGCCTTATTTCTACGAACTCTTCCGGCGGAAACCAGGTTCTGCCTATCTCATAGACAACAAAGGTATCGTTTAGAAGTTTGAAAGTATTTATGATACGGTCTGCATCACTGTAAGCACCAAGGGAATCATATATTATTGCATAATCCTCATTAGACCTATATGCCCTTATGTCGTTTATCTTTACAAAAAAAACATCTCTATCTATAATGCCAAGTGAATCAAGCGCAGATGGTTCTGTGGTAACTTTAACAGTTATGATACCAGGTTTAGGTGATGGGAAAAGGGCTTGACATCCCATTATGAACAATAGAAGAGAAATTGGAATAATTTTTAATAAATTATTCATCAAGGCCTCCTCCTTTTTAGTTTTAAAATTTTCTGAAACACCCCAATATTAAAATAAGCCATTATAATTAGTAACTTATAAAACTCTAATAATTTCTACTTTTTCATTTTCTTGTAAACTAATCACGTTTAAAATGTAAAAATTCTGGATAATAAATATTAACTCTTTATATTAAATCTCCTCTGATTACAAAATTTCCTTCTTATTTTATTCCTTTATTACTCTTACCTCTATACCGAAATTCTCTTTTAAATTTATTATGTTAATTTAATAAATAATTTCAATAGGTAAAAATACTGTTTTCCTATAGGGTTATATATTAGAATTATATAAGGTAAAAGATTAGAGATAAGGCAAAGAAAATTCATATTGTCAGATGAATTAGAGATCGAGAGAAGTAATACCTTCACGAATGGCATATTTTGTCATCTCAGCAATGCTTTTTGTTCCCAGTTTCCCCTTTATATTCCTACGATGAGTTTCTACAGTCTTTACACTTATATATAGCTCTCTTGCAATCTCTTTAGTTCCTTTACCCTCTGCAATAAGTTGGAGTATTTCCCTTTCCCTTGAGGTTAATTTCGAAAAAACAGGATGTTTTTCTTTCTTACTTTTATTTACATATTCCTCCACCAGGATATCGGAAATCCCAGGGGATAAATAGGTTTTGTTTCTAATAACTGTATGAATCGCACGAACTAACTCTTCAAATGCACATTCTTTAAGTAGATAACCACAAGCCCCTGCATCAATCATACCCAGTACAAATCGTCTGTCTGAATGAAAGGAGAGAGCAATCACCTTTATACCAGGATATTTTGAAATAATCTTCCTGGTTGCTTCAATTCCATTCAACTCGGGCATAGTAATATCCATTAAGATAATGTCTGGTGAAAGTTCCTGCGCCAATTTGATCGCTTCCCTACCATTTCCTGCTTCTCCAACTACTTCCATATCCATCTCTTTCTCGATTAACGTACTCAAACCTTCTCTGAAAATCTTATGCTCATCAGCAATGAGAATCTTAATACTCATTAGTTATCCCTTTCATTTTTGGTTATTATATATTTCCAATGGAGCCTTGAGTGTTATTATGGTTCCGTATTCTGGTTTTGACTTAATCTCGAAAGAACCACCTATCATATCCAATCTCTCTCTTATATTTAGAAGACCAAATCCTACATTCTCATCTATATAAGAATCCAGCTTTGAAGTATCAAATGCAATGCCATCATCAGAAACTTTAATTAAAATGTTTTTATCCTCTTTTTTTATGGAAACCACCGCCTTTCTTGCCTGGGCATGCTTTCTAATATTAATTAGCAATTCCTGTACCGCCTGGAAGAGTAAAACTCGTATATCGTCATTAAGTGGTTTTTTCATTCCATCGTCATCAAAGTCACAGTAAATTCCATTTCTTTTAAGAATTCGCTCAGTTAACCAATCAATGGCAGGAACAAAACCAAGTTCATAAAGAATAGTGGGACTGATCTGATACATTAGTGAACGAGTTGAGATTATAGCTTGTTGGACAAGATCATAAATTTCTTTAAGGGATTTAATCGTTTCTGTATGAGATTTCCTTTTTCTTAGTTCTCCAATTTTTAGTTTTAGTAATGCAAGATTTTGACCTACTTCTGCATGAAGAGCAGTGGCTATTCTCTTTCTTTCATGTTCCTCTGCCAGTATCAACTTATGGGATAAATTCCTCAGTTTCTTCTGATAATTAAAAATTTTCTCTACTTCAGTTCGCTTGCGGTTAGTTATATCACTGATGGAGATTACTGCTTGAATCACATTTCTTTTATCATTAAGAATGGGATGAGCATAAAAATCAAAAAACCTTAATTCTCCTTTTTTTGACCCTTCAGATCTCTCTATGTGTGAAACTTCTCCATTTTCAAATGTAGATTGAGCCGGACACTCATCACATACGTTTTCATAGGAGTGAAATACCTGGTAACATTTACTTCCCACAACTTCGTCTCTTTTCAATCCGAATAGATCCAGGAGATATTTATTTATTTCCTTAACAATGAAATCCCTATCTACAATAGCTAAACCCTCACTAATAGAGTTAACAATAGCCCGAAATTTTTTAGCTGTTTCTTCAAGTTTTTTCTCGGCCTGAATCCGGTCAGTAATATTCCTCGATATACCAAGGGTTCCTATCACATTTCCATTATCATCATAACGTGGTACCTTGGTTGTTGACGCCCACCAGGTTGTACCATCGGGATTTATAACCTTTTCTTCTTTATCTATTATTGGTTCTTCCTTTTCCATGATTCTTTGCTCATCTTTGAATTCTTCCATAGCCTCTTCTTCAGGATGAAAGTCGAAGTCAGTTTTACCTATGACTTCCACCTCCATGCAACCTAATTCATTTGCCTTTGCTTTACTAACCTCAATAAAATGACTGTCTCTATCCTTGAAGTAGATAGAATCTGGAATAGTTTCTAAAAGAGAGTGGAGCAATCTGCTTTCAAAAGTTAATGCTTCCTCTATTTGCTTGAATTTCGTAATATCATGAGTAATTAGTATAATTTGTTCTATTTCCTTTTCGTTATTCTTGAGAATAGTAGTAGAACAGTTTACATTTATAGTACTCCCATCCTTACAAATCAGTTTTAATTCTGCATTATTATATTCCTTCTTAAAGAGTTCTATAAACTTTTTAGTTGAAATTTTACGAGGTTTAGGAGTAGAAAATATTTTTTCTATAGATATGCCAACTATTTCATCTCTGGAAAAACCGGATTTCTTAATAGCTTCAGAATTTATATCTATAACCTTTCCTTCCTTATTC
Organism: Caldifarciminota bacterium; assembly: GCA_023131835.1. GTDB lineage: Bacteria > Hydrothermota > UBA3072 > UBA3072 > UBA3072 > JAGLZA01. Next base: position 14,836 of record JAGLZA010000197.1, on the reverse strand, counting down.
AATATGTAAATAGGTTCTGGATGAAACTGAAAAAAGGAGTAGAATTCTTCATGCATTTCTTTTTACCTATCAATTTTCTTATACTTTCTTAGTCCATTTTCTAAAATTATATTATTCTGTTTCAAATCTTCGTTCTTTAGTTTTTTATCCATTTTTATCAAATCTAAATAATGAAAACACCACATAAGATAATTTACAAAATTATAAGAAATATGCAACCTTTTAAAATTATTGCCCTTCACTTTCTGGATTAGTGCTTTTTTAGATTTAAAAAACCTTTTACAATTTATTTGATGATAAGTTATCTTTCATGGATAACATATGACCAAATTATTCTATATTTTTTATCTTTTGGGAGTGAGGTCAATCTTAGAACCTTTCTCTGAACCCAGTATCAAGCACTCCTCACCCCTTGCCTAATTCCCATTTTTCTTTATGTTTTGAAGAGAAAAAATAGATGTGTGATATCAACTATAAAAAAACTTACGACAATTTATATAATTAAGATAAAATGAAAAAAAGTAAGGCACCGATACTATATAGATGTAAATACTGTTTATTAGTGAAATTAGCGTATTCGGTGATTTTTTATCAGGTTTAAATATTTGGGTATTTAATAACCGGAGGAACTATGAAAATAGAATACTTACTTTCAAAACGTATATTATGTTTATATCTGCTTGTCTTTGCACTTTTCCGAGTTGAACCAAATGTCGCTGCTGGTTCAGAACCAACTATTAATGCATTTCCTGATGTACTGAACATACAAGGAGTTCCCAGTCAGCCCGGTGATTTATCAGTATCATGTTTTTCGGATCTCGGAGCCTGGCATGGTTATGCACTTCCTGGTAGGTCACAAACCTCATTTTTCGGCGGTTTTATTGGACCATTCTTAATAGCCCAGAATCGCTGGCTCAGTCGCTGTTTGACAAAGTTAACTCTGTATAATATAGAGAATGATCGGATAATTGATCTATCACAATGTCAGAATCCAAAATTTACTTTTTTTCCCGGATTATTAACTCAAGAGTTTCAGGTAGATGGCATTTCTATTCAGATAGACCTGTATTTTATTTCTTCCCGTTCAGCTCTGATCCGCACTAACATTTTAAATATTTCCTCGAAACCGATTCGGTTGCGAATAGGCTGGCAAGGCAATATTTTTTTAAAGCAAGCATTTTTAATTCATAATGCAGAAGGGATAGTTATAAATTTAGAAAAAGGAGAATCCACTGTCAGGTTAACTCTACCGCCAGAGATGGTGGTAAAAACCACTCTATCCGATGGTGGGAAGGCTTATTACATAGAGGCAAAAAGAACATTACAGCTCTCTCCAGGTCGATCATATAAATCATATTTGATCCAAACAGTATGTTTTGATTCCACAGAGATAGCAACTGAAGAACAAATTATAAATAAAGTTTTCAAAAACCCGGAAGAGTGTTTTTCAGCAAACGGAAATCGATGGAACGGATATCTAAAGGTATTACTTTCGACTGCTAAAGGGTGGGCTTCTGAAGATGCATATCAGACTATAGCAGTAAAGTGCCTGGAGACCTTAATCATTAATTGGCGGAGTCCCGGAGGTGATTTAATTCATGCAGGTTTGTATCCTTCGTATCAACGATTTCACGGATTCTGGGCCTGGGATTCATGGAAGCACGCTGTCGCTCTTTCCTTGTTTGAACCAGAGTTAGCCAAAGATCAAATCCGTGCTATGTTCGACTATCAAGATAAAAGAGGTATGGTCCCAGATGTGATACGACTGGATAAACGTTATAATAATCTCCGCAATACCAAACCGCCCCTAGCTGCCTGGGCCGTGTGGTTAGTCTATAAACAAACCAATGATAAGGCATTTCTTCAGGAAATGTATCCAAAACTCCTTCGTTATCATCGATTTTGGTATACTTATCGTGATCATGATCGAAATGGGTTATGTGAATATGGTTCAACCGATGGCACATTGGTAGCCGCTGCCTGGGAAAGCGGCATGGATAATGCGGTTCGTTTTGATAATGCCGTTATGTTACAAAACGGTGCGCACAGCTGGTCTGTGAATCGTGAATCTGTTGATTTAAACTCCTATTTATATGCTGAGAAAAAATACCTAACATTAATGGCTGATGCTTTGGATAACGAAAGTGATGTAATAACTTTTAATCAGGAATCTGAGACTTTGAAATTGATGATTCAGAAATATATGTTTGATCAGAAATCAGATTATTTTTATGATATTTTGTTGGATGGAAAGGGCTTTTGTAGGATTCAGGGTCCAGAAGGCTGGATACCACTCTGGGCTGGTGTGGCAACTCCGGAACAGGCTGGACAAGTAAAGCAGGTTATGTTGGATCCAACGAAATTTGCCACATATATTCCCTTCCCAACCATGGCCAAAGTTCATCCGGAATTTATCCCCACTTATGATGGTTACTGGCGGGGACCCGTCTGGCTGGATCAGGCCTACTTTGCCATTAAAGGTCTTGAACATTATGGATATATGGAAGATGCTAACAGGTTTATCCGGCAACTTTTCGATCGTCTTGAAGGATTAAAACAAAGTGGTGAGCCAATTTATGAAAATTATAATCCCTTGAATGGGAAAGGGCTAAATGCCAGGCACTTCAGCTGGTCCGCGGCACATCTGCTTTTATTATATCATGGCCAATGTCATAGCGGGGCAAACCATGATTAGGAGAATTCTACTACTTTTCCCACTGATATTTCCAGAATTGGCGTTCGAGGGATTGACGTAAGCGAAAAAATTAGTATGATTATCAAAATAAGGAAAAATCGCTCAATTTAGGTGGTAATATTATTATGGAGGTTTTCATGGTTAAGATATTTTTCAAACTGGCTATCAGTTGTCTGTTGACATCATTGCCCTTTTATTTGTTGGCTTTTTCCAAGGATAGAACTACCTATTCCTACCGAATCCCCTGTCGCATCAAAAATGGCACAAATCCTGAACTATTTATTATGACTCTCGGAAATGTACAAACCCAATTATCTCAGGGTACTTTTGATCCGCAACAAGATTTAGTTATACTGAGAGATGACACACAAATAAAAAACTACTATAAAGACACTCTGAACATAAAATATTTTAGACCGATTGATAAGACCCATTTCCCGTTGCCGCCATCAGGATGGTGTTCCTGGTATTACTATTATCAAGAAATTCCTGCGGATGAGATCAAGAAAAATGCTGAATGGATGGCTGAAAATTTGAAAGAATACGGCGCCCTCTACTGTCAGATCGATGACGGCTGGCAGGGGAGCGGACACGGTCTTGGAGAAAATCGAGACTGGACAACCATTGATAAACGTTTCTCTGGGGGAATGGAGGAATTGGCAGCATACATCAGCCAGTTGGGTCTATTGCCGGGGATATGGTTAGCGCCTCACGGTCAAAGCAATAAAAAAGTAGTGAATAAGTGGAATACATTTTTATTGAAAAAAGATGGTAGTTCTGCTTCCAGTACCTGGGAAGGTACATATCTATTAGATCCTACGGCGCCGCATGCCGATGAATATTTTCAGAATCTGTTTAGCACATTGGCTGATGAATGGGGTTACGTTTATTTTAAAATTGATGGTCAGCCCATTGTTATCAATGAGTACAAAGATAAGCAATCCTTCATGAAGATCCCCAATCTCGATCCTATAGAGTCATATCGTCACACTTTGAATATTATTCGAGAGACAATCGGGCCAGATCGCTATTTATTGGGCTGCTGGGGCATTCCACTTGACGGTATAGGAATTATGGATGGTTCTCGTACTGGCGGGGATATTGTGTTATCCTGGGATGGTGGTTTCATGACTGCGCTTGAGGCTACCATGCACTATTATTATCTGCACAATATTGCCTGGTATTGCGATCCTGATGTGATGTGTCTGCGCCACCCCTTAACCCTGGATATGGCTCGAGCCTGGGCGACATTACAGGGACTTACTGGACAGGTATTAATGGCGAGCGATCGGTTGACGGATCTTTCGCAAAATCGGGTAGAGATCATGAAACGGATTTATCCAGCCGTGGATATCCGTCCTCTGGATCTATTCCCATCCAGGAAAAATAAAAAAATATGGGACTTAAAAATAAACCATCTCGGCAGAAACTATGACGTGGTTGGATGTTTTAATTATAAGACCGATAAAACAGATATGGTCTATCTCAATTGGGAAGACTTGGGGTTGGGGGCTGGTGCCAAAATACATCTTTTTGATTTCTGGGAGGGAGAATATCTAGGCTGTTGGGAAAAAGGATATTTTGTCAATCTTGCACCAGCAAGTTGTCGGGTTTTAACATTGGTTGCTGCTGGAGAATCTCCTCAATTAATCTCCACGAACAGACATATAACGCAAGGCTGGGTGGATTTGATTGAATTAAGTTACGATTCAAAGACGAATACATATCATGGCGAAAGTCAAGTGATTGGAAATGATACCTACGAATTACGATTTGCATTTCCCAGAGGGGGGAAAGGTTATCGGGTAAAAGCGGCCGAAGCTGAAAATCTGGAGACCGTGGTGAAAAACCATCAAGGCTGGGCAAGTGTTCAATTTACCAGCCCTGTGTCTAAAAGGATAAGCTGGAAAGTTGTTTTTGAGTCAGCCGATTTATATAATTATCCGATCAGTAATCCCAATGAAATTAATGTCGAACCTGTTGGCTTTAGTGGTTTGAAATTATCATGGCAGCCTAATTATTCATTGACTGCTGGCTATCATGTTTATTATGATAAAAAATTGGTGGGAATGACGCCAGTCAGCCATGTTATTTTAAGAAATCTTGATCTATCTGAAAAAGATCTGATAGAGATTGCAGCTGTTTGGTATGATGGAACTGAAAGCAAAAAGAAAGCATCCACAAAAATTGTACTCAGTCAACTCTATCCCGGAGAGGTATTTTTATCAGATATCGAGCCAGAATATGCTATTGCTAGTTGGGGTGGGGCACCTAAAAGCGATAAAGCGATTGACAATCGTCCTTTAATAATTGGTGATAAAATTTATTCCAAAGGAATTGGCACTCATGCTGTGTCTGATATCGAATATTCTTTGAAAGGACACTATAAAACCTATACTGCCGAGGTGGGAATGGATGAATATTCCACAAAATGCAAAAGGGGCTCAGTAATATTTAAAGTCTATGGTGATGGCAAGTTGCTCTGGGAGAGTGAGGTGATGACTTTCTCTGATCCTGCTTTGCCAATTAAAATCGATATCTCTGATGTCGATAAATTAAGACTTCATGTCGATGATGCAGGCGATGGGATCAATTATGACCATGCTAATTGGGGGAATGCAAAGATTGAAAAATAGGTGACACTTATTGTTATAATCCCCTGTTATATTATAAGTTCGAACAAATCTTAATTAGCATCTCCAGATATTTAAGTAACAGAACTATAAATGCCGCCCATGAATTTAAAGCTCAATTGAACTTGGGCTAAGGCTTGCACGTCACCTGGTATAAAATTTATGTATAGTAGTCTGTGTGTATTTCTCCCCAGGATTGAGAATTGTCGACGGGAAGTTGGGTTTATTTGGTGAATCCGGGAAGTGTTGCGTCTCCAGGCAGAATCCATACTGTTTATCATATACCTTACCGGATTTACCTTTTATTCCTTCCAGAAAGTTTCCGGTATAGAATTGCATACCAGGTTCAGTGGTGTAGATTTCCATCACCCGCCCACTGTTAGGTTCATACACTCTTGCAGCCAGAGCCAGTGAATCCCCACCACTGTTGAGCACAAAATTATTATCATAACCACCAGGAACCTGGTCAATCCGAGAACCTATGAGTTCGGCTTGGGTAAAGTCTAATGGGGTTCCTTTTACATTCTTAATTTCACCTGTGGGTATTAAATCTTCATCGACCGGGGTATACTTATTGGCATTTAGCATAAGTTTATGACCTAAAATATCACCATTGCCCTGACCTGCAAGATTAAAATAGCTATGATGGCTCAGATTTATCGGGGTGGCTTTGTCGGTTTCGGCCTCATAACTGATCTTTAATTCATTATCATTTGTCAGGGTATATGTGACAGTGCATGTGAGATTTCCCGGATATGCCTCTTCGCCGTCTTTGCTTAGATAAGATAACTTCACCCCTGGTCCCTCTACCGTTTTCACTTTCTCTGCGTTCCAGATCCTTTTATTAAATCCTTTTTTTCCGCCGTGCAAGTGATTTTCTCCATTGTTAGTTGCAAGCTGATAATCGACACCCTTTATCGTAAACTTACCCCTGGCAATACGATTGGCGTATCTACCAACAGTCGTACCTAAATAAGAAGCATCTTTGATATATCCCTCCAGGGAATCGTAACCGAGTGTAACATCGGCAAGTTTTCCATTTCGGTCTGGAACCTCCAGAGAAACAAGAGTGGCTCCATAGTTTATAATCCTAACTTTGAGACCATTGGCATTGGTTAGAGTGTACAAATCAATTTGCTTACCGCTTGTGGTTTGCCCAAAAGATTCTTTCTGGATACTCACTGTGGTTGGTCCTTTTCTACAGTTACACATACTGATTATTAGTGCTGTCAAACCTAAACAAATCCAAAATTTGCCCTCCATTTTTGCCTCCTTTTTTCTTAATTCAACAAGTATAAATTAAATTCAAGCTTATATTTAATAGAATGATATACGATCTTTTGAATAATGCAATATGCCTTGGGATTTTATCAATAAAAATTGGGCATTGTCCCAAAGTTGTATGATTTAGTGTAAATTCTGGAGTTGCTACGCTCGGAGTTAGACAGATAAGACATTATATATTTAGCAAAAATTAATGGATAAAATATCATACTGTCAAACTCCGAGCTTGAGAGTATATGTCGATTAGTGCGAGGTGATATCGTTTAGAAACCCTCTCGGAGGCCGAGAGCGGGAGCCACAATTTCCTCGCTGGGGAAATTGACCTCGCTTTCTGAACGATATTACCGAGCAACTAATCATAAAAATACACCTGCTTTTTAAACAGTCTATCATACAACTTTGGGACAACCTCAAAGATTGAATGTTAAATGGCACTGAAGATATTGACAATTTGAAAGGTCTCACCACTTAGAGTGGATTAAATTTCTTGGGCACCATTTTCGACCTTACAGATATAGAACTCGCACTTTATACCAATCTTCCTCTCGTATTCTTTACCCACTTTTTCTACAAATTCCTCTTTGGATTTTTCATCTACGAGTGCAATCATACATCCGCCAAAACCTGCACCCGTCATTCTTGCCCCCAAAACTCCTTTTATTTTTAAAGCTGCCTCTACCATTACATCTAATTCCTTACAACTAACCTCATAAAGATCTCTTAAGGAATAATGAGAATCATTGAGTAAATTACCTAAATTCTCTAAGTCACCTTTTCCCAGACAATCCACTGCCTGTTTAACTCTTTCATTCTCATTTATTACGTGCTCACATCGTTTCTCTATGGGAGAATGGAGCTTCTTTTTATATTGATTAAATTCTTCTATTGTGATATCACCCAGGCATTCTATATCTCGACGGCATATATTATTCTTAAGGATTTCAAGACCTTCCGTGCATTCCTCTACTCTTTTATTGTATTCCGAATTAGTTAAGCCTCTTTTTACCCTTGTGTTCCCTACAATTAAAACGCTTCCTTCATTACGAAAGGGAACTAATTTATAATCCAGTATCTTGCAATCAATGAGTAAAGCATGATTCTTCTTCCCGAAAGTGATGATAAATTGATCCATAATTCCACAGCTCACTCCTACAAATTCATTTTCTGCTTTTCTGGATAAAAGAGCAATTTTCTCTGGTGGTAGATTTTTATTTGACAAATTTAAAAAAGTTAGCATAGATACCACTTCAATAGCAGCAGATGAAGATAAACCACTTTCGACAGGAATATTTCCTTCAAAAATTACATCAGCACCTTTTAATTGGAGTCCCTCTCTTTCTAACACCCAGGCAACTCCCTTGGGATAATTCGTCCAACCATCTTCTTTTCTATACTTGATCTCGTCCAGAGAGATGGAAATTTCTTTCTCAAAATTCATCGATTTTAAATTTAATATTCTATCTTCCCTGGCTCTCCCAATCGCCAGGATACTTTTATCAATCGCTGCTGGTAGAACAAGACCACCGTTATAATCGGTATGTTCTCCAATGAGATTTATCCTTCCGGGAGCGTTGAAGATTCGAATTTGGTTTTTATCTCCAAACCTTTTCCTAAATTCTTCTTTTAGATTTTCAACTCTTTTTTTTATTATTTTTTTCCTCCTTTAAATTCTCCATTATGTTTCCTAACTCTTTGGCCTTCTCTTCTGGAGAAGTGGGATTTCCATGTGTCCATGAGCCTGTTTCAGAACTTGCATTAAACTTCTGGGTGTAGTGATTTCGCAAAGGGGGATAGAATTCAACATGGAAATGGTAATAAGGATAATCCTTACCATCGGTTGGTTTCTGGTGGAAACACATCATATATGGAAATACCCTATCAAATAATTTATCATACGTTTGTACAATCCTTTTTATTGATCTGCAGAAATGTTTTTTCTCTTTTTCATCGAAGTCATTTATTGATAATCGGTGCTCTCGGGGTATAATAAATACCTGGTAAGGGTAATCCGCAAAAAAAGGAACGAAGGTAACAAAAGATTCATTTTCATCAACAATTCTATCTTTTAATCTTAATTCTTCTTCTAATATTTGGCAATAAAGACATTTTTTCTCTTTTACAAAGTATTCCTTACAAGATTCTAATTCAACTTCTATCTTTTTGGGAATAAAAGGAAATCCGTAAATCTGTCCATGAGGGTGAGCAATGGTAACTCCCACTTCCTTCCCTCTATTTTCGAATATAAAAACGTATTTTATAAACTCCTTGTTACCAAGTTCATTATAACGTTCTACCCAGAGTTCAAATAGCTTTTCGATCTGTTCTAAAGATAGTTCACCAAGAGAAGTATTGTGGTTCGGCGAATAGAGAATAACCTCGCATTTCCCATACGATTTTGCCCTTTTGTATATTGGAGATCCTTCAGGTGAAACTTCAGGGGGGTCTTCTCTCAAAATAGGCCAGTCATTTGGGTAAGAAAGCACAACGTAATCATCAGGGACCTTATCAGATTCTGGGCAGAAAGGGCAGTAGTCCTCGGGAGTAAGTGGTCTATTTTGCCTTTCTGAAGATACCATTACCCACCATTTTAATACTGGATTCCATCTTAATTCATACATTATATTCTCCTATGACTAAATCTTTATATAATAATTTGTATTGCTTACTCCGTATTTTTACCATTTTAAAGTATTTATAAAACTATGCAAGACTATATTAGTTTATGTAGTTTCCATCATCTTTTTAATCTTTATTTTTGGCTGAATGCTTGTAGGAAAACAGGTTTCATTTTAATGCCCTGTAGTTTTCCATTTACTGCATCCAGAACCGAAAAATTATATAAATCTCCTTTTTTGTAGTAACAAATCCAGTAAGGATAATACATTGCCATAAACCTTTTTATATTTTTTATTTCTGCCGGTATTTTTGCTTGTAGGCCGGATTGTAAAATTATTCCTCTATACTCATCCTTAGCTATTTTTTCTGCAATATCTTGAGAAAGTTCGAAATCAAAAGGAGTACTCCCTTCTTTTGTAAGGTTAACATTTTCTAAATCCAAAAAGGCAAAGGTTCCTTTTATTCCATCTACAGAAACATAAACCTCTTGTTCACTCTTTTTTGTTCTGACAGTTAATTTGAAGGTGTAATTAGGGAGATAGATTAATTCTAATTTTGTTATTTCACCTGGTGATCGGTGAAAGAAATTTCTCTTTTTAGAGAAAATCTCTTCTGCTTTTTGTTCACTTATAACCGGTTCGACAAAATTCACTTTGTTCTTTTGAGTTTTTCTAACCTTCTTCTCTTGTTTATAGTCCCCCTAAAATAACAGCTTAATCCAGTGATAAGAAGAATTCCCCCACATATTCCGTTGGCCATTTTCCCTAAGAGGGACGTGGAAAATAAAATTCCGATCAGAATTAATATACCGAATACACTCCAGAAAATTCCTATAGTTTGCAGAGGTTCAAAATCTTCTTTTTTACTGATCTCTTTCTCTGCCATTATCTACCTCCCCAGATAACATGTATCGCTATTTGTATTCCCATAAGAACAGCTGCCCATATCCTCAAGTCTCGCCAACGTGCTCTATTCTCTGCTCCCTCATAGATATACTCCCTTGGATTAAGAACTGCCCAAATGGCTATCCCTACAAAAATAATTACTGAAACAATTAATCCCCAGTACATTGGAATTTTCGCCAAATCCATTATTTTCCTCCTTCTGCTCTTTTCTTTAACAACTTCTGTGTTGAATGGTCTTTTATAACAAACCCATATACAAGCCCCCGTATTTTCTCTAAAGGTTCTGGCTTCGTTAATAAACTTACCACAATGTTTAAAATCAAAGAACCTACAAATGACCACCATGCAACATAGAGAAAATTCATCCCACTTATACTAAGACCAACGGAAATTCCTACTCCACCCACAAGTCCAATCAACCCGCCCCATCTATTAGCTCTACTCCAGATAATGCCTAATAAAACAGTCGCAAATGTCGGTCCCTGGAAATAGGAAAGAAGGGTCTGCATTGCAACGTATATTCCAGGGAATTTATTGGTTACCGGAGCAAAAATTACACCCCATGCTACAAGGATTATAGTTATTACTCTACCGAATAACAAATAGTGTTTATCTGATGCTTCTTTCCTGAAAAACTTCTGGTAAATATCCCTGGTCAAGATAGTAGCAGTTGAATTTATAGTAGAATCCATTGAAGAAAGAAGAGCTGCTATAAAACTGGCAAAAACCAATCCACTTAATCCTACAGGTAATAGGTTACGCATAACCCAGGGAAAAGCCTGGTCAGGATTCGTGATCGCCGAAGGGTCTTTACACAAAGCCAGAGCAAAAAACCCTGGTATAATTACTAATAAGGGTACTAACATTTTAAGGAAAGCAGCACCCATCATCGAGGCTTTTGCATCCCATGCACTTTTTGCTCCAAGGGTTCTTTGGATAATTGCCTGATGACAACACCACCATGCAGGGGAAAGAACTAATCCCAAACCAAACAGTACTCCCAACCATGGATATTGAGGATGATCCAGTGGAAGAAATAACTGGAAATGTTGTGGATGGGTAGGTTGAATCATATTTACCAATCCAGTCCATCCACCAGTTAAATTGAAACCTATTATCAATACCGCCAATCCGCCAATAAACATTACTAACATTTGCACAACATCAGTCATTGCTACTGCCGCTAACCCACCTGTTACAGTGTAAATTGCTACAATAACGGCAATTAGATAAATACTAAACCGAAGGTTCCATCCTAAATAGGTGTGTAACATCAATCCACTTGCCCAGAAGAATATTCCCAGAACAGAGGCCAAAAAGGCAGTCCATAATATAGCTTCAATTGTTCTTACCGCTGTACTGTAGCGCTTACCCAAAAATTCTGGCACAGTATATACTCCGCTCTTCCAGTAAAAAGGAATAAAGAGTAAAGAAGCAAGCACCATTGCAGGAATTGCTCCAATCCATTCATAATTGGCCTGAACTAAACCAAAACGATACGCACCTCCAGCTGCGCCTATATAATCATATGCTCCAATGTTAGTGCCAATCAAAGACATGCCGATTACCCAGAAAGGAAGCATTCTACCCGCCAGGAAATAATCCTTACTTGTTTTTACATACCGTTTAAAAAACACACCAAAAAGTGGAATAAGAGCAAGATAAGCAATTACAATAAATAAGTCAAAACCTCTAATGATTTGCATCCTCACCTCCTTATATTAATAGTTTTTATAACTAACATTTTATGCTGCCATTATGATAAATAAATGTATATAACTCCTTCTGATTCGCAACCCTCTCCCTTATTATTATATCAACTTTAATAGATTCATCATCAAAAGGACTGTTGCTCAAATAAAGCCTTGCCCTACGACTCTACATCTTTGGGCACCAGCCCCAAAAGCTATTTGTCAATTTCTAACCACAGCACACTACCCCCCATTTTTTTCTCGCAAAGCACGCAAAACTAAGCGAAGTTCGCAAAGCCCCACCAATTCCCTTTATTTATGGTTTTTTTAGAGGAAGAAAGGGAGAAAAGGAGAATTTATTGTTAAACTTTACAATTACTGTATTTACAGTGCTTAGGCATAAAAATTTGGGAGGCAGACAGCAGTTTTCCTACGCTGTTATTCCAAAGCAATATGTCACATTTAATTATTAGGAAAAATATCACATTTTCATCTTTGGTTTGTGAATTTACGGCGTCCACAATCAATCCGAAGATTGATTATTTATTTCTTCAACTTTTCAATCCATCCCTTTGCACCCATTTCCTTGAAGATTTCCCTTGCTTTCGTGTAACGTTCCTTTGCATTGGTTTTATCACCAGATTCCTCATACATTAAACCCTGATAATAATAAACCTGTCCAATGTTATATTTATTCTTGATTTTTTCAAAAATTTTTATTGATTCTTCAAAAGAAGATTTTGCCTTATCCCATTTCTTCTTTTTTGTGTGAAAGCGACCATAAAAGTACAATGTTTCAGCTGTTACTTCTTTTGAGCCGAGTTCATCTGCAAGAGATAAAAGCTGCTCTAACGTTTTCTCTGCTTCAGCGGGATTATCTTTCTCTAAATAGAGTGAGGTGCGACCCAGCAGGACATAGGTTTGAAGTAGTTTTGATTTTATTTCTTTAGCGATGGAGTATGCTTTGTGGAGATGTTTTTCAGCTGCTAAAAAATCGTCTGTTTCAGTATATATACCACCAATACTTAGAAGATTTGCCGCCTCGATTTTGCGATCACCAATCTCTTCGGTTATTTTTAATGAACGCTGGTAAAACTCCAGAGCTTTAGAATAGTCACCAAGATTATGAATAATAATACCGATATTATAGAGAATTGTTGCTTCGGCTTGGCGATTGCTGGTTTCTCTCATTATTTTTAATGCACTTCGGTAAAACTCCAGTGCCTCGGAATATTCGCTAAGATTGTGATAGATACTGCCAATATTGTTAAGAATTTGTGCCTCACCTCTGCGGTGACCAATTTCCTCCATTATTTTTAATGAACGCTGGTAAAATTCCAACGCCTCAGAATAATTGCCAAAATTTTGATTGACAAGGCCAATATTGTTGAGAATTGCTGACTCAAGTTTGAGATCACCAATTTCTTTGACTATTTTTAATGAACGCTCGTACAATTCCAATGCCTTAGGATAATTACCAAGATGATCATGAACAACACCGATGTTATTAAGGCTTTGTGCCTCACCCTTTCGATCTTCAATTTGTTCTCTTATTTTTAATGAATGTTGATAATATTCTAATGAGGTTGAATATTTACCAATGTAGAAATAAACAGTAGCGATATCTCTGAGAGTTAATGCCTCACCCTCTCTATTGTTTAGATCTCGATAAATCTCGAGTGCTATTTCTGCCTTCTGTGCAGCTTCGTTATACTGTGCTGTATCCTGATAAATCCTGCATAACATAATAAGACAATCGGCTTCCAATTTTCTATTACCTGTTGCCTTTGCCTTATTAATTGCAGTATTTACATCTGATACTGCTTTCTCATTTTCTCCAATCAAATTTAATACCTCAGCTCTCTTCTTCAGACATTCGACTTCTTTTATTTCCTTCTCATCAATTTCACTCTCAGGTAAATACTCAATCGCCCTGGTATAAAATCTTATAGCATCACGATTTGCGTAAACATCTTTTGCTCTATCTCCAGCAATTATTGAATACTCTATTGCCCTCTCGCTATCTCCTGCTAAATAGAAATGATGGGATAATTCCTCTACTGCTTCCCGGGTGCGGCCTTTATAAAGATTCAATAGTTCTTCACCAACTCTCTGATGATAATGCTTTAGTTTTACCCCCTGTATCCGCTGATAGATTATCTCCCTTATTATTGCCTCAGTGAAACAGTAACACTCTCCACTACTCTCTTGCAATAACCTCATCTCCAGTATCTTATCCATTAAATCAAAGAGTTCACCCTCATTCATTCGGGTTATTTCCTTAAGAAAAGCAAAGGTAAACTCTCTCCCGATGACTGAAGCATACTCTATTACATCATAAGCCTCTCTCTTCAACATACCCACCTTTCTCTCAACAACACCCTCAATAGAATCAGGAATGACAACCTTCTTATCTGCATCAAATAGCCACTTCTCTTCATTCCAAAAAAGAGCATCATCCGCCTCAAGGGATTTCATCAACTCCTCAATGAAGAATGGATTACCACCGGTCTCCTTGAATATATAATCGGTGAGTTCACTCGATGGACCACTGTCTATAATAAATGAAAGCATTCTGGCAACATCAGCAATCTTTAATGGTTCAAGTTCTATATTTCCGTATAGACTCTCACGTGCCATCAGGTGCAATATCTTCTTGAAGAAACTATCAGTCGCCTCCTCAATACGGTAAACCAGAAAGAAGAAAACAGGACTTTCCTTTAGAGTCCTTACTAAATAGTGAAGAAGTTCCAGAGAGACATCATCTGCCCAGTTGGCATTATCTATTGATACAAATAAAGGTGCTGTTGAACACTCTAATTTCAATAGTCTCCTGACGCCCTCAAAGAGCCTGAACTTATCTACCACAAGGATACCCTTTTTTAGGGGTGATTTATCGGATAACTCTGGCACTATCTTAGTCAGTTCAATCTGATAAGCATCAGGTATCTCCTTGATACTCTCTAACCCTTCTTGATCGATAAAGGTGCGGATAATCTCCCTGAAAGGATA
>JAGLZA010000196.1 GCA_023131835.1 Caldifarciminota bacterium | reverse complement strand
CCAACACCAACCTCTCCACTTATACACATTGCACCCCCTCTACCACTGAATATCGGGTCAATGAACTCTTTTATCCTGCCTATCTCTTTATTGCGACCAATAATCTCTTGTATTGGTATAATTGATTTCTTCTTCTTTTTGGTGAAGATACCAATCTGATCCCTGCCATGTCTCTTTGCACTGTATAGGTTCCTGTCTGCAACCTCGAATAAACCCTTCCAATTCTTTTCCTGCTCCGGAAATGAAGCAATTCCAAGACTCAAGGTTAACCTGACCTTGGAGAATTCTCTTCTTCTACACAGTTCTATAAAACGCAATGAAATATTCGATGCCTGCTCGTAGTCAGTATTAGGAAGAATGCAGATGAACTCATCACCACCATAACGAAAGACTGTATCATCCTTTCTTAATAATGTCTTGAGAAATTTGCCAAAATCTTTCAGGACTGTATCACCTCGTGTATGCCCGTAGGTATCATTTACATTCTTAAAATGGTCTAAATCAATAAAGACAATTGATAAGGGTTCCTCATTACTTCGAGACTCTCTAATTTTCTTTGATGCCTGCAGGAAGAGATATCGTCGATTGTAGAGACCTGTCAGGTCATCAATGTATTTTCTCTCTATCGTATTCATACTTTATAATTATACATAACTTCTTCTTTTTGTCAAATTATATTCGTATTATGGGGTCAGGTTTTATTTTTGAATTTTGAATTTGTATTATTTTCATTTTCTCTTGTTCTTTTAATAATTTTACTGACAGTTGTGATTGTCATCTCCCATCCCCATATTTCACTGGGCGACTCACCGAGTCGCCCCTACAAAGATGAGACGAGGCATTGCCTCGTCTCTACATTTTTTATCACAATAAATATTTCTTTGCGAGCTTTGCTCACTTTGCGCTCTTTGCGAGAAAAATCAAGAAAAGGGAATTTTCGAAGTTCGATGGACTGACCCCATAGATTCCAGGAGCGTTTAGTTAAACGCCTCTACAAAATTCTTTTTCTCCCTTTCGTCCTCTGAAGACATAAATAATAAAGGGGATTGGTGGGACTCTGCGTCCTCTGCGTTCTCTGCGGTTAAAAAATGGTGGGGTGTGTAGTGAAATCCTTGAACCCTTGATTCCTCAAATCCTTCTCGAATTTGTCGTATTGCCAGGGGCAGGCCTGAAATTCCACACGGATTACAGAATAAAAGCGGGGCATTTCTGCCCCGCTGGATTTAATCTGGATATAGTTTATGCTGTTTCTATTTTATCATCATTGCCTTCAATATTGCTTTGTCTGTAGTTATGAAGTATACACCAGAAGGATAAACGCCCAGATCTATCCTTCTGATACCTCTTTTCACATTAAACCTCTGGAAATCTATATTCCTTCCAGCAATATCATACACCTTAATATCTATGCTTCTTTCTTTATCTGATTCCACCTCAAGAACTATCCTTCTTATGGATTGGACCAACCTTATTTCATTTTTATATTTTATCTCAGGTTTATTATCAACTGGACCTTTCTTACCCTCTTTCTCTGTATAGTATCCTTTGACCAACATTATATATTCTCTTTCAGAATTTTCATTCTTTTCTTTCAACTCTTTAAAGCTGAAATATAGAGTATCTCCGGGTTGTATTATATAATATTCCTCGTCGTCTTCTAATAACTCTTCTGGCATTTCATAAGTTTCTGCATGTTTTTGTATTAATTGCACCGGGAGTCTTCTTATGAGATTTACATAGTCTATCCCTGCAAGGGGTTCGGCAGATACATATTTCAATGCACTATCAGGATGGAATATTATTGCATCCTCAGGATTTACCCTGGTGTATAGAGTGGTATTATTAGATAGCGATAAAGCTCGTTTAGGTGGTAATCCTCTGGTCATTATGTAATCTGTGCCCGGTAACGACTTATAAAGGATGAGCCAATCATTCTCTCCTCCTCTCCAGCATCCCTGTTCTCTTACTTTAACTGAGTCTGTATAATCAATATCTTGTTTACCAATTGCCCTGAAATTTGCCTTTGTCTCTCTATATGCTATTATCTGACCATCCTGCAATATACCTACATCTACGCCTTTTGGATAATCAACAGCCAGAAGTTTTATGTTGTTTAGATATGTAATATCATTATTCTCTATTATCATAAATCTTAACATTCCGTTCTCGCAAGAAGGTTTAATACTTAATTTGTATCTATCAAGGTTTTCTTCTGGTGTGAATTCACTCCATGGAAAAAGAGAGTTGTCAAAGATATATCCTGAATCTGTATAAACATAGAGTAGTGGACATTGAATGCCTGCCTCTATTGTAAAGGTATGAGAATATCCAATCCCAACATTTCCTCTCTCATCATAGACCTCTACCCTGAGTTGCGCATTATCCGAAGCAGGTAGTCTGACGCTCCAATCATACTCCTCAGGATTACCAGACAATGAAGCTAAATCCTCCCAAATGCTTCCTCCATCTCTCGTAATCGATATCTTTGTGCTTACTGCAGGATATTCGGTTGTTGCATCCCAGTTTATCCTATAGGTTGTATAAGGGGTAAGAGTTGTATCAGATAGAGGAGTTACATCTGTTACTGTTATATTATCCAGAGGAATCGTCTTTATTTTGATCTCCCATATATTAGCATCGCCATACTCATAGTTATAATCTTCAAGGTATAACACATAAGCGGTGTCATTCTTTACATAAACTTCCGGATAGACTGAGTTTGTATCAGGAGATGATGAGAGATTATATTCATCTGTAAACGCATTATTTGTGAATACCCTGTATATAATATCTCCATTCTTTTCATATGCAATGAACACTGAGCCATTTGAGTAATAAATGAATGGGTTGGATAAAGACCCTGTAGAAACGCTCCATTCCTCTTCTGTATTCAAGTTGCGAATATATAAGGAACTTTCCTTACGATAACCAAGATAATTATCTGATATTGAGGGGGAGTGCGCATCGTTAATAACTGCTTTGTTTTGCCATGTTGGGTCAGAATGACTCTTCTTTTTTACATACATTTTCCATCCACCTGCATATCTTACGGAATACGCAACTATCATTCTATATCCATTATACGACAAAACAGGTTCAGTGTAATAAAGTTGTATATGTTCAGTGGAGAATTTATCAATTGCTTCAACGGTAAATTGCCCGTTATCTGGATTGAGGTTTAATATCTCGTAATAAATATCATAGTTGACACCCCTTGATGGCACTATCGTACCTACCGGGCCTACTACATGTGCTGTATATACATTACCCTGATTGAATATAGGATCTGATACCCACTTTATATCCCCTGGTGTTGTATTAAGAGGTGAAAGGAATTGGGAAGATTCATTTTCTGTTATTTTGAAGAGAATAATTTTATCACTAGATCCAACTAAAAGCACAATCCATGTATTCCCATCAGCAAGATTCCTTATAGAAAATTGTGCTCCACGGTTCTGACTTTTCATATAGGAATGAGGAGCACTCCACTTACTATCTGCTAACTGCCTGTATATGGGAAATCCACGATTGTTATACAATATCTTATTCTTAAGATAACCAAGGTGTATTCCATTATCGACAAAGAAATGGCATCTATTATGTGGTGAAAAATCACCTCCCCACCTTCTTTTACAGTTGGGAACTGTAAAATTATCCTTGTATAGATATTCAGAATATGCACTCCCTTTCTTTGCTTTTATCTTATAATGGTATAATTTCCTTGGTAGAAGTCCTTCATCCTCATACTCAATAGTATCACCACTCCCTGTATGGCCATCTATAGTGGCTATAAGTTGCCAGGTGCTTTCACTATCCTCTCTCCTGTATATCTGGTAATAATCCTCATACTGTGATTTGTCCCGGATGGAATGATGGAGAGAGGTATAGGAGGTAACATAATTGTCGGCAAAGGAGGGCTTTGCCATCTTAATTGTAAAATTGTAATTGTTCACCTTCTCGCCTGCAACTCCTGTGTTATCATATGCTTTTAATTTTAGTCTTCCTGAACTCGTGGGTGGATCTGATACTATCCAGTCCATTGTGTCATCGTCGACAGAGGTTGGATGCCCAGGATAATATATAGGTTGTGTAACAGGAGTTGGTCCCCATGAATTTCCTCCATCTTCTGATAGATAAGCCTCTACCTGTGTCAGACCACCAGTAGCAGAAGGGACATCGTATCTTATCCCGTATGTCTCCCCTTCCTCAAGAACAATCCCTTGCGAATTTGGCCAGATTATAGAAATGGTTGGAGGGGTTGCAATTGTAAAAAAATCATCACTTTCATCACTACCTTCAAGACCTGAATTGTCATGTACAACCGCTTTTATCTTACAATTGTTTGAAGGGATTTCCGGAACTACCCATAAATAACTGCCATTCCAGGGATTCAAATCATCCCAGTTGTAAACCGTTGTAACCCAATAAGTATCGGCACCTGCTATTAGATCTAAATTTACATATTGAGGAGTATTAAGCCCCACAGCACTCCAGGATATCGTATCAACACTGCCTGCACCGAGAACCTCTCCACCATTCGGGGAAAGAACTGTTATGGATAAAGGGGCTCTAAAGTAAACTGTTAATGAATCGCTAATAACTCTAAGTAAACGTCCATCCGTATCCTCCCAATTTGATTTAAGTCCTAAAGCAAACCAATTTTCGTATGGGTCCTCTAACTGATCCTGTAAGTCATCTTCTGCTCCTACTAATCTATATGTTTTGGGAAAGTTATCACTATGCAATATATCTGAAGCATACGGATAACCTACTCCGATGGAATCCCATATTTCCGCTAGCCATCCTCCAGAAGGCTCTAAAAAGAGAGAACCAATATTGAATGAAATTGAATCGAATGTCATGGGAGTTATTGTTAAAAAAAGAGAATCTATTATAGCATTCTGAGGTATATCTGGCGAAAGAGGCCAGTACTCTAAATATCCCCTGAACTTCTCCTGATTCCATGATGGGTTCATATTATCATCTCTTCCTATATATACAATGCCTCCCCAACGACTATATTCATATGCGGAAGCATATGGATCGTAGTAATATTCTATACTACCATAGAAATCAGCTTTAGTTGAATCATCCGTTATCGCATTGAAAACTGCTTTATACTGACCATTACCAAGATAGGTGACCTCTCCTTGAGCAACTGCAGGGACCATCAAACAAACCAAAACTACCAATAAAACAAGACTTTTGTTTAACATCTCTACCTCCTTTTCAAGTAGATTGTTTTCCCCTTAAGACCTTCAACCTTCATTATATACACCCCATTGGGACAGAATTCCCCTCTTTCATCCCTCCCATCCCAGATGAAATACATATATCCATAACTACCTGCTGCCCCTTCAATATTTCGCACCTTCCTGCCCATAAGGTCGTAGATGGAAAGGATATCAACATCGGTTTTTCCAATTATCTGCACCGTTGAAAAGAAGGGGTTTGGGATGGTTCTTAGTAAGTTGGTATTAAGGGTATCAGGAGGGGTTGTTCTTCCTTCGTAGAGAAAGAGTTTTGTCCTGTGTGAACCTATAAGGTAATTCCTGTATAAAATGGGAGAAAAAACAGATGTGTAAATAACCGGCCCTATAGTTCCCGGGACTAAACTATCTGATTTAAAAATCATACTCCCGTCTTCCATCCTGAACCCAAATACCCAATCATCACATGTCCATATTAGATCATTCTCTGAGATAAGATACCGCCATGCACCTGTATATCTTGTATAAAATGTATCCACCCATATAAGATTTCCTGAATATCCTTCAAATCTATGAAGAATATTGTTTAAAACGCTATCCTGTACTGCCCAATAACTCCTGTTAAATAAAAGGTTTGCTCCTTTAACAGAAAATGTAAACATTGAAGTATAAGGTTCGGTTCTCTCCCAGATTAAACTTTCATTGTTGGCATTCAAAACGAGAATGGTTCCATTGCTTGAGAAAGCAATAAGAGAATCAAATATAACTGGAGTATCTTCAATCCACGATGAAGTCTCATACACCCATAGGGTTTCTCCTGTATAAGCATCAAGAGAGAGTAAGGCACTGTTTTCACCTCCGATGTAGACTTTGTCTCTTAATAAAGCAGGAGCATTTGCCAATGCAGGGGGGGGGGTAAGTATTGTGTCTGTCCAAATATTTTCTCCGGAAAAATCTAGAGTATAAAGAATACCCTGAGTGCTCGCTATATATATCCTTTCTTCATCTACAACAGGTTGATTACCACAGGTGAATAAGAATTTGCTCCATTTAATCTCGCCTGTTAGAGGATTAAAGCAGTAAAAGGTATGTTTAGTGGTATCAAGGCCTCCAATACTCGTCCCCACAAAAAGAAGTGAATCACCGGGGGATAGCACCGTTGTCCAGACATTTGATGTCAACTCCCTTGACCACACCTCCTCACCTGTCTCTATATTTATTGCCGATACCCAGTTTATTTCGTGTCCCTCGCCGCACCTTGTGTATAACATCCCATTACCCGCTGAGGGAGATACCATTCTATAATCAGGATTCCCTACCCCATATTCCCACTTCAACTCAAGCGGTGGATATAATGGATGTGGATAATAACCTGTGTGTTGAGCATCATATCCAAGCATCCTCCAGGAATAGGTTGTATCTGTATCCTGAACCTTACTTATTCCACCATTGTAGATATAATCAGG
>JAGLZA010000195.1 GCA_023131835.1 Caldifarciminota bacterium | reverse complement strand
AAATCCTTTAATTCCTTCTCAATACTTTTTTTAGGAGAGGAATAAACAACCTTTATTTTTATATCACCCTTTGCTCTCCCTTTAACCACCCATCTGAATGTATCCGTTAACTCTGCAAAAGGATAAGGATACTTGTTAACACCTATCGGATACCATTCTTTGCCATCCTCTGAATAAAAAAACTCAACCTTTTGAAATTCAGATTTCAGTTCATAAGGGATATTAATAACTGTAAAAGAGATTAAAAAAAATATCATTTATTCTATTCTTTACTCCTATATGTGTATTTGATTATATATATTTTTTTATTCCCTGTCAATCCTACTCCTCCATTTTATGCGAACACCAATGCACTAGTCGCTTCGCCCCAATGATACAAGAGTACAAGGATACAAATTCCTCGCTCCCTTGCCCCTCATTTTTACACAAATATTTCTTTGCGGGCTTTGCCTGTGGGTGCGTTCCGCACGCAGACAGGCTCCCTTTGCGCTCTTGGCGAGAAAAATTAAGAAAAGGGAAGTTTTGGATTTTGGAGGACTGACCCCATAGGGGTTTTAACATCTCTACCTCCTTTTTAAGTAGATTGTTTTCCCCTTAAGACCTTCAACCTTCATTATATACACCCCATTGGGACAGAATTCCCCTCTTTCATCCCTCCCATCCCAGATAAAATACATATATCCATAACTACCCGCTGCTCCTTCAATATTTCTCACCCTCCTGCCCAGAAGGTCATAGATGGAAAGGATATCCACATCTGTTTTCCCTATTATCTGCACCGAGGAAGAGAAGGGGTTTGGGATGGATATTAATGAGTTGGTATTAAGGGTATCAGGAGGGGTAGTTCTTCCTTCGTAGAGAAAGAGTTTTGTCCTGTAACCTCTTATAAGATAGTTCTTATAAAGAATAGGAAAGAAACGGGCATACTGAAAATAATTCACATCTTCAAGTGTATCGGATGTATAAATAACATTGCCATTGTTTGCATCCAATCCATATATCCACTGGGGGGTTATCCAGATTATACTATTATTTGATAAAACCCAAGTCGGGGAATTTGTCTCCCCGAAAAAGAGGTCTTTACTCCATAAAACATTTCCAGAATCTGCATTGAAACATTCCACATAACTCCCGATGAGACTATCTACGACAACCCAGTAACCTTTATGGGTATATACCCTCCCGTCATCAGCAACCTCAAATCTTATTCCACTTAAAGGCTCCTGCTCCCTCTCCTTTTTCCATACGATATTTCCTGTCTCGGTATTAAGGGAATATAATCCTCCTGTCCAGATATTATTGGAATCATAAAAATCGCAGGAGATGAAAACCTTATCATTATATATTAGAGGTGGGGCAAGTATCCAGCTCTCTGTTGAATACACCCATAGGGTTTCTCCTGTATAAGCATCAAGAGAGAGTAAGGCACTGTTCTCACCTCCGATGTAGACCCTGTTGTTGAGATAGGCAGGAGAGTTATCGAAACCAATGGGGGGGAAAACACTTGTATCTCCCCACATTTCCCAAAGAATATTTCCAGTAAAATCAACTGAATATATTGCTGTAACCGCAGAAAAAATAAGAGAGTCCGTTATTGTCAAAGGATATAAGACACTATTTATGGGGAGTTTCCATATTATTTCTCCATTCCAGGGATTTATGCAAAACAGTGTAGAATCCAAACGACTCCACCCACTGCTCGTCCCCACAAAAAGAAGTGAATCACCGGGGGATAGCACCGTTGTCCAGACATTTGATGTCAACTCCCTTGACCATACCTCCTCACCTGTTTCAATATCTACTGCTGCAACCCAGTTTATACCGTGAGAACCCTGTGAACCCTTCCTGGTGTATAACATACCATTACCTGCCGAGGAAGATACCATTGTGTAATCAGCACTACCATCCATCCCTACCCCATATTCCCACTTCAATTCAAACGGTGGATATAATGGATGTGGATAATAACCTGTGTGTTGGGCATCATATCCAAGCATCCTCCAGGAATAGGTTGTATCTGTATCCTGAGCCTTACTAAGTCTACCATTGTAGATATAATCAGGTCTCTTACCTTCTTTTATTTCAACCCGAAAATCCTTTAATTCTCTCTCGATACTCTTCTCAGGAGAGGAATAAACAACCTTTATCCTTATATCACCCTTTGCTCTCCCTTTAACCACCCACCTGAAGGTGTCTTTTATCTCTGAAGAAGGATATGGACATTTGTGAACACCTATTGGATACCAATTCTTACCACTTGAGGAATAAAAAAACTCAACCTTTTGAAATTCAGATTTCAGTTCATAAGGGATATTAATAATTGTAAGAGAGACTAAAAAAAGTATCATTTATTCTATTCTTTACTCCTATGTGTGTATTTGATTATATATATTTTTTTATTCCCTGTCAATCCTATTCGCATCCTCCCTTAATAAACAATCCAGGTTTTTGTTAGTTTATTTAATCAATATCATTTTTTTGGCTGCTCTGAAATCCTTTGCCTTGAGTCTTGCAAAGTAGCTTCCAGCGGGAACCTTCTCACCAATCTCGTCCTCTCCGTTCCAAAATGCCCTGTAGTGTCCCGCAGATTGTTTTCTATCTATGATGGTTTTTACTCTTTCACCAATTGCATTATAAATACTTAATTCCACATTGCATTCTTCAGGCAATTGGTATTTTATTTCAGCCAATTCTGTGAATGGATTAGGAGAACTCTGCGATATTGCAAAAGTTAAAGGAACCTCTCTATTATCTTGTTCCTCAATCCCGGTTGAGACTACCGTAATCGGTAGGTCGAAAGTCTCGGTGTTGTACATTAACCTACCCTTATTATAACTTCGAATATCTTGAGCGGTTATTCGTAATGTATAGTCCCCATTGGGTACTTCTTGAGAATTCCAACTATTATTGCTCGTCATATTATTTGTTACAATATAATAGTAATCATTCGCATCCGTCCATCCGCTGCCAAGGGCATATACATAACCAAGGTTACCTGATGTTAACCAATTATCAAACTGGAGATTATATATAGGTCCAGAGTGAAATCCTACTATATGGTAGCCAATTCTATATACATTTTTTGGACCAGTTGTTCCTTGCTGACTGATCTGATCTTTTGCGTGAACAATGATATCAATATTCCCATTAACATTATCTGGTGAGATAATGTTATTTAGATCACCATCTCTGGTTAAGGTAACATCCAGGATATCTGGAGGATCTGTATCCAGATAAGGTTTAATACCATAATCTCTAAGAGGATTTACCTCTGCATGGTTTGGTCCATCCGAGAAATGAACATGATTAAGCCCGTCAGTCTTTCCTATAAGTGTATCGATATTAACCCAACTGCTTGGAACGAAAGATGGTATATATTTCAAATGAGCATAGTTGAAGTTACCCACTCTTATTTGGTTTGTAGGTGTATCCGGGTATGCTCTCCCAGCGGAAACATTATAAACTAATGTATTTTCAGGTGCATGTATGTCTATACCATCATGAAAGTGTCCCGATCTCCATTCCATAAAGGTTGCATTCAAAGGATGCTGGGTATTGAAATTGGAAATAGGCCATCCATAGTCATCATCTTGCGGGTGTTCTTTCCAAAAAATATTTACGGGACCATAGCCATTGTTATTTTCATTACTTTCGCTAATATCGTCCCAGGAATCCACAAGACCATACATATGCCATATTCCAGGGGTAGAGGATGTGATGTTATAAAATGTGTGCGATATAGAGGCACCTGGCGAGAGTGATGATGTTGAGAAATCATCATCTCCTATGGCTGGAGGAGATGGCTGAGATTCCTCGTTATAAAATATATCAGTCCAGAATGAAGAACTTATGGTCCCATTCCCTTGATTTTTTATGGTTATTGTTACATTTATATAACCATCAATCCAGGGTTGATCATTGGTTGTTGTTATGTTTGTGATGATGAGATCGGCAGGTTCTCCAGCTTGATAGTATACCTTTATCCACCAGTAGTCGATATAACCTTCATCTCCTGGTGCACAATCTTGTGCCCACAAATCCCATTCCTGATTAACATATTCACCATTAAAGGTTGTAATGTCATATTCCGTCTCATAAATATTGTTTTGCGAACCACCCTCTCTGTCCCAGAGGCGATACTCGTAAGTCAGGTCAAAATCACAGAGGTCTACAAGCAAATCACCAACATAAGTGTGAATAATCTCATAGTGAACATCAATACTGGTGACTGTGGCTCCTGATGGAGCACTCCAAATAGATATCGGACTCCATACCCAGCTACCATTATCTGGGATTGTAACATCACTGTAGTTATATCCATATTCATAATCCCTGGATTCGGAAGTGGGAGTATTTTTCTTCTTTCCTTCAATCTTAATTGCTCTATTCAGTATTTCCAGGGGGTAGCCTTTCTCCTGAAGTCTCTTAAACTCCGTTTCAGTTATCTCTTGAGTGAGTTCTCCGCTACTTTTGCATTTAATCCCCAGTTTTCTTAAGTTCCTGGCTTCTTCAGATGTGGAGACAAAAATCTTCACGGTATATACCTTTTCTTCTCTTATTTCATATTGATGTCTTGCTTTCTTTTTTGGTAGTTGAGCATATAAACTGAAAGCAATGGCACTCATAAAAATTAGAATCATTGATCGTATATACTTTTTCATAATTAGTCCTCCCCCTCAACTTTTTCAAATCTAAGTAATTTATTTTTGCTTCTTATAGTAAACTTATCTCCATTATTATTTAACCAGAGATTCTCGGGGTTGGAAATTTCTTTAGACCATGCTTTAATTCCGTTAAATTGGATTAATACTACCTGATTGTCGTAAGTAATCCCAATAAGTTTTCCTGCCTCGGCGATATGAACGGCTTTTATATGCCACTTCGTACCCAACAGACTAAATTTAAACAACTTATCCCCTGTTTTTGTATCTAGAAGATATGCTTTATAACCTACAACATCGTCAATTACCGCATAGTCTTCTGAGGGAGAGAAATCAGTTGACCAAGAATAGTCGCTTGAACCAGTATGGGGATATTCCCGGATGAGATGTCCTGATCTGGTAAAAAGGTATGCAATGGTTTTAAGAGGGCCATAAATACCTTGTTCATCACGACCCCAGGTAGAACTTGAAGTAACGATATAACTTCCCTTAGGAGAGATATGCACACCATATGACTTATTCCCCTCGGTTTCAAATCTCCAAAGTTCTTCACCTCTATTGGTAAATAGAATTACTTCCGTTCCACTGGAAAAAATCTCCCTCTCAGGATCGTTGATATTGATAACAAAATAATTCCCATCACTTGAGAATTTTCCACAATGTATACCCTTCTCCATTCCGGCGTATAAGAGTTCTACTTTCTTTATCTCTTTTCCTTTACTATCATAGAAGTTCAATGTTTTATAGGAGTGCTCAACTACAACTCCTTTATCAGAAACAAAATAATAAGGCACAACATCATCATATTCTATATCACTCTCTTTCTCCCAGATTTTATTTCCTTTCTTATCCAATAATATAAATCTCATCTTCCCTTTATCAGATTTAGTAGGCGCCTTAAATATCATGGTCACTCCCACATATTCAACATCTGGTGAGGGATAAACTCTACCAACCCCTATTCTCCTTATCTCCCTGAATTTATCATCAAAAAATATAAGCTCTGAGGCTTTTCCTACTTTCCCCGCAGTTTTTACAAGCCAAGGATATTCTGAATCCTTTCCAAACCACACTCTATAAACATCCTCTCCTAAATCAATCTCTTCTACCATCTCATACTCATAGATATTTCCTTTATCTATATACCTTATGGTATCAGCAGGGTCTATATGCTTTTTCTCAAAACCGAAACCGGTTATAGCGGTGGAGAATATTACTAATCCGGTTATTATTAAAAATTTCTTCATTATACCTCCCTCTTATAGATTTTACTGTCAAACTCCTTTATAAATATCCGTTTTGATTCAATTAAGGTCATTGTTTCTTTCTTTTTTCCTCTATTTATCTCAAGAAAAGGAATTTCCCACGCAGGTTTTGACCATTATATTGGAAACAGAAGAAATATATCCCTTTAGGAATAGAGCTACCCTTTGAGTCAAAGCCAGACCAGGTTAGCTTATGATTTCCCTTTTTAACGGTCCCATCTATTAATTTTACTACCTTCCTTCCAGTTACATCAAATATATCCAATTTAACCTGCCCTGCCGCAGGAAGATAGAGATTGAATAAAACTTTATTATGGAAAAGGGTTCCCTCTGTTTTACAAGTAGCCAAGGCGATGGACTTCTCCTCAGTAATAGAAGCACTTTTCGTTATATAGATTGTGTCTCTGTAAGGAAGAAAGTTCTCTTTTGTAACAGTCAACCACATTTTACCCTCTGTTTTTGGTTCTATTGGTAAAGTCAAATTCCCATCCCCGGAAGAAAAGCCAGTTGTATAAACCTCATCATCTTTCCATAAACAAATATAGGCATCTTCCAGTGCTCTTCCATTAGTATTTGTAATCCTGATATTGAAATCCTTCGCCTCAGGAGGAATAGAATCATCAACTATAACCTCTAAAGTCCTGGGAAGCATAGTCCATACCTTCATCAATGGACAACCAAAGAGGGTATGAGAGAGTTGCATGTAATGGCTGCTTACTTGAGTTTTGGACAGCGCTTCAGCGGCTCCTATATTTATGAGATTATCCTCGAACAGTATATCAAAAAAGCGACAATGCAGAAGTTGAGGCGTGTAAGTGGTTGCATAGCGGGTAAATCCTAAGAAAGCGGGTCCGCCTCTTTCTGGAAGAAAGGTGAAAGCCTCTGCCATAGAGGGTCCACAGTAGTCGGCAAATAGATCAAAATGTTCATAATCGTAGGCGCCTTGATAACAGGAAGCAACCCACATAATTCCATAGTAATCTCTATTATGGAGTGAATCCAATCCATTGCCCTGGTTCTACCCTGCAGGCATTGGGATGTTGTCTTTCCCAATGAGCTTCACAGGAATCAAGACTCACAATGAAATCTCTTTCTGGGTCTGGATGATTATTGCCTGGGCAGGATACTGTTAATTGATCTGGTGATCCGTGTCCATAAAAATTAAACCAGCCATAATGTGTATTCATCTGTTCTACTACATCACTCCCCCTTGGAGTGTATCCATCAGGCCCCTCGAGCATTGTCGTATCGTGACTGAAAGACGAAGGAAATGAACCATTCTCTATTACATATTTTGGTGCCTCCCTTACTTGATCAGATCCTATCCAAAAAACTCTTGTTAAATAATTTATACCAGGTCCACCGCCTGGATTTGTTTCATAACTTACTAATTTTTCAAACCAGCATTCAATCTCTTCTGAGTTGTCACAGGGAAGGCGTCCAACGAATAGTTCGGGGAAACAATCAGTTGAGTCTTCATGCGGTTCACCATAACACTTATCTCCATCTACATTCCAATTACCGTCCAAATCGGAGTAATAAAGATCCGATGGTTGCTGCTGAGCGACTGATTGATAATTATCTATGGAAGTTCCATATCGCACAGGAACTACATTTTCATCTCCTCCTAATAATATCCATTGGATTCCATCCTTATACATATCCATAAGGAATTCACGGATACAACCAGCTTCATCAAAAATCTTAGATATAGGGTCCCCGCGATATTCTTCGAGGATTTCCTCCACAAGGAAAGTACGTGCATTGATACCCTTTTTTCTAAGGTAGTCAATCAATGGCTCGAAATCATCCGCAAGGACTCCTCTTGTGATTACTATATAGGAATATTCACCTTTATTTTTGATATTTGGGTGGTAGGAGTATGGTGGTAGGAGTATGAAGGTATATCATAATCATTATCAACTATGCTCTTTAGTGCCTTATTGATTATATAATCTGAATATGAGGTTCTATAAGTTTGTTTTATTGACATTCTTCTGGATGCTCCATAAAAGAGTTCAATTGTGAGATCAGTGAATAGTTTAATCTTTCCTTCCTTCGGATAATAATCCATTGGATATACAGCAACCTGCACTATCCTGTTTCCTCCAAAACTACCTGTTCTTATTATCTTGGCTCTTATCCCTGGATATGGACCTTTTGAGTTATAGATAGATAAATCTATAGGATGTTCTGAGGGATTGAGAGAATCTGCTGAGGGTTTAATCTTGTAGTTCCCCGGGAGTGTATAGGATGAGTTTATTTTCACTCTAACCGAGTCAGCTTTTTGGCCCTGAGGGATAAGAAGATTAATAAGGTCAACCGGTATCATTGGTTTACCGACTTCTTCCATTACTCCAATACCCTTGAGTCGAATCAAATCCTCTCCCTCCATTTTTTCAAACAGGATGGATGATTGATCATAGTGGCACTCGTAGCTAATCGAGGCAATCGCCAATAACGGCATTCCAGATAGCATTAGCATTCCTGTAAAAGATATTTTTTTAAATAGATTATCCATTTCTACCCCCTTACCTTATTTGACCTTACTGTTAAACTACTTTCCCCAATCTTAATCTTGATTCAATTATAAGCGAGAATTATCCTTCTATACAACATAAACATTACCTGAAATATCAACTGACACCTGGGTGCAGATGACAATCCCTCATTCCTTGATATGTTCCTCCCATCGTAAACTGGTTTAAGGTCACCATCATTATGTTTTCTGCAAGACAATCCGATGAGGAGGAAAGATAGTAAAATAATTAAGGCATATAAATAAACTTTATTATTCATATTTATCACATAGATAATATCATATCCCAATTCACTTCTTTTGTCAATACCATTCCCTGTTTTTGCCTCCCCCCCAAATTTTAAACCCAAATGCTGTTAATGCAGTAATTGCAAGACTTAGCAACGCATTCTTACAGGGGAAGGTAAGAGCGTTCAATTGAATTCCATATCTCTGCGTCCTCTGCGGTCTCTGCGGTTAAAAAA
Organism: Caldifarciminota bacterium; assembly: GCA_023131835.1. Taxonomy (GTDB): domain Bacteria; phylum Hydrothermota; class UBA3072; order UBA3072; family UBA3072; genus JAGLZA01. The sequence continues at coordinate 2,648 of JAGLZA010000195.1, read as the reverse complement.
TGGTGGGTTGTGTGATAAATTTTGTTTCTACTTGAATATATTTCATATTTGATTATATTTTATATCTAATTACCATTATAGAAAGGAGATTTTATGTTTGAGATTAGATGCGGTGAAACGATACTTAAGATTATTAAAGGAGATATCACAAAACAGGAGACAGGGGCAATCGTAAATGCAGCAAATAATCGATTGTCTCCTGGAGGTGGTGTTTCAGGGGCAATACACCGGGCAGCAGGTCCCGAACTGTGGGAGGAATCCAGAACTCTTAATGGTTGTGAGACCGGAGAAGCGGTTATTACAAAGGGATATAACCTACCTTCAAAATGGATTATCCACACAGTTGGCCCAGTTTATAGAGGTGTTAAAGATGATCCGGAATTGCTTTCTCGTTCCTATAGTAATTCTCTTAAACTTGCTTGCGAAAAGGGTGTAAAAACCATATCGTTTCCGGCGATTAGCACAGGGATATTTGGTTATCCATTGAAAGAGGCTGCATTTATTGCTGTGAAAACCGTATGCGAGACCACATTAAATATAAAGGGAATTAAGATGGTTCAGTTCGTTCTCTATGATTCTAAAACCTATGATATTTTTGAAGAGATAATAAAGTCTTATAAATCCATAAATAAACAAAAGGAATAGGAGGTAAAAGATGGAAAGAAGGTATCGGTTACTTATAATTATTGGATTCCTTATATTACTTTACTCTTACCCACTTCTTGGGGGAACAGAGCAGACCTCAACATCTTCTAATCAGAAGAATGTCGAGGTTACGGTCTATAATAGTAATATCGGTCTTGTAAAGGATATAAGGGAGATTCAACTGGAAAAGGGAAGAATATCCCTGCGATTTATGGATGTTGCATCCAGGATAAACCCCAGGAGTGTCCATATAAAGTCCCTCTCCCATCCCGGGAAGTTCGCTATTCTTGAACAGAACTATGAATATGATTTGATGAATCCTGCTAAACTGATGGATAAATATGTGGGAAAAAAGGTAAAACTCCTGCGCCGAAATGAATTCAAAGACAGCAAAGAGATTGTTACAGCAACCCTTCTGAGCAATAACAATAATCAACCCATCTATAAGATAAACAATGAAATATATCTGGGGTATTCCGGAAGGGTGATACTACCGGAGATTCCTGAGAATCTAATAGCAAGACCAACCCTGGTCTGGCTGCTTGATAACAGGACTAAATCAAAACAAAAACTTCAGGTTTCTTATCTAACGGGTGACATCAACTGGTTGGCTGATTATGTAATGGTAGTTTCGAAAGATAATAAAACCTGTGACCTCAATGGCTGGGTTACAATCAATAATAGGAGTGGAACGATCTATAAAGATGCAAAACTGAAATTAATCGCAGGTGAGGTCCATCGGGTGAAGGAAGATAGATTCGATATGGTTTATGCAAGAGCAGAAGAGGTGAAAGCTGGCAGGCCCCAATTCAAAGAAGAAGAGTTCTTTGAATACCATATATATACCCTTCAGCGTCGTTCTACCCTCAAGAACAATCAGGAAAAACAGATTCAATTACTGGAGGCAATTAGTGTTCCAATAAAGAAGGAACTCATTGTTTATGGATACAGGGGCTATTTTACAAGAAGATATACTGAAAAGATACCCAAACAGGATGTTAATGTCTATATCAGTTTTATGAATAGCAAGAAAAATAAAGTGGGTATGCCACTTCCTGAGGGCACTATAAGGCTTTATATGGCTGATAAAGAGAATTCCTTGCAATTTATAGGGGAGGATAGGATTCCTCATACTCCTGTTGATGAGGAGGTTCGGGTAAAGGTTGGCAAGGCTTTTGATGTTGTTTGCGAGAGACTCCAGACTGATTATGACCGCATCAGCGATAGAATATATGAGATAGAATGGAAGATAACATTGAGAAATCATAAAAAGGAAAAGGTTACAGTTGGGCTTATCGAGCCCCTGTTTGGAGATTGGAAGATCTTGAGGAACAGCCATCCTTACGATAAACTGGATGCTCATACCATCCGTTTTGATGTTAATGTTCCCGCAAAAGAGGAAATAAAGGTTACTTATAGGATAAGGGTTGAGTGGTAAGAGTCGGGTGTCATATGTGATATGTGATATGTGATATGTGATAAGGGTTCGAGGGGTCAAGGGTAATTTAGGATCTGGGATTTAGGGTTTAGGATTTCGGGTTTAGAAAATTAGAATTAATTAAACTCTCTTCTGTGTTAATCTGCGGTTAAAAATGGTGGGTGGTGATGGGGGTTCCAATTTAACTATTTATCCATTCAACCATTTAACTATTTCTCAATTGGAGCGAAGCGACGAGTCTTTTGCATTCATTATGTTGGACGTTGAAAACCCAAACCCCACACAGAGATTGCGGAGTCGGGTTTTACGCTCGGTGGTAGACAGATATGCTTTAAGGTTGGTGAGTTAGTGAGTTGGTCAGTTAGCCGGTTCCTCCCAGACCTCCACAGGGATTAGGGATTAGGGCACAACCCAGACCTTCACCAGAATAAGAAAAGCGAAGATGTCATACTGTACAACCACCGAGCTTGTTTACCCACCTTTGTCTGCGTTTAAATAAGGGGATGAGGTGTAGGGCATTTTGCATTTTGCACTTTGCAATTTTCATTTGGAGCGAAGCGACTAT
>JAGLZA010000194.1 GCA_023131835.1 Caldifarciminota bacterium | reverse complement strand
CTGTTTACAAAGCGAAAGACATAAAGACAGCAGAAGATGCGTGACGGCTGCGCCGTCAGTAATGGGTAACGGGTGATGGGTGACATGTTACACATTACAGATCACACATTACCGCCGCAGGGCGAGGCGGGTGCGGTGGTCGTTTCGCATGGGGTGAATAAAGGGAAGGGCAGCGCGGTCAGGACATCGCTTGGGTATGCTGCCGAACATGGGTTTGATGCTCCCGTCCTGCTGGATGGTGATGGTCCGCATGATCCGGGGGGATTTCCGGACTGCTTGAACCGATGACTACGTCGACGCCGGAGGCGTTATCAAACGATGCTGCTGATCTTGTGAAGGAGGAGGATCTACCCACGGGTGTTTGTGAACCGGAAGGGTTATACGTTGAGGAGAGAATGTCGATAAAGAAGGCGATTTATTTAGATACGGAATACAAAAATAAGAACTGGTGTTTGATATGGAGATGAAAGTAGAAGAGAAGAACATGATCAGGGCGATATTAGGAGATGTGGAAGATCTCAAAGGTAAAGTAGAAGGGATGGGATGGATGCTGGAAACACTGGTCGAGATTTATACCGGTGCGTTTTTTGAGGTTAAAGAGGAATATTTGGAGAAGTTAGAGGAGGTAAGAGCAGAGAAAGGAAAGGTTTTCAGCTCTATCGGAGAATTCGATAGGTATTTTGAGTGATATAATGCACTACAGATTTGAAATCAAGCCGAAGTTGGAGAAGAAGTTAAAGAAAATTCAAAAGAAGGATCCAGTGATGTTCAAAGTAGCAAGAGACAAGATAGAAAGGATACTAAGAAATCCTCACCATTATAAGCCGTTGAGATATGGCTTAAAGGGTTTACGGAGAGTTCATATCGGAAAGTCTTATGTTCGGGTTTTTGAAATCGATGAAATAACGAAGACTATTAGATTTCTTGATCTGGGTCACCATGATGAAATTTATGGAAAGAGACGCTGAATGTTGTTTTAAGGTTGGAGTGGTGTTATGAGTGGACCATCGCGCCATGTGTCGGTGCGAAGAGGTATGATGCATCTTCGGAAGGGCGAGCCGAATGAGATCCTTATCACTTTCATCGTGGATCCAGAGAGTGCACTGGAAGAGGTTTTTAAGTCGGCGTGTGAGCGCATTATTGGGTAGTCTTATCTGCGATAACAGATACATACACATTTGTGAGGAACTCAGGGGCAAGGATAAATGATAGGAGTATCCAATTACATTGCGGGAGCAGAAGCATGAA
>JAGLZA010000193.1 GCA_023131835.1 Caldifarciminota bacterium | reverse complement strand
TATCCGACCCCTTCTGGTTCCAATCACTTGGCTGTGTTCTTGGCTTTGACTGGCATTCCAGTGGTGTTACAACTACAACGATGGGGGCACTAAAGGAAGCTTTTAACGAATTGAATGTGGGTATTTACATTTGTGGTGGTAAAGGTAAGAAATCGTTGAAGACACCTGATGAGATAGTAAATATCGCTGATAAAACAGGTATTGATCCAAAACCTCTTATCTATACCAGTCGCATAACAGCCAAGGTCGATAATTCTGCTATCCAGGATGGTTACTCTTTGTACCATCATACAATTATTTTCACTGATTCCGGAGAGTGGTGTGTTATACAACAGGGTATGAATGAAGATAATAGTATGGCGCGCAGATATCATTGGTTTTCCAGAGTAACAAAAGACTTTGTCAATGAACCACATAAGGGGATAATTACCGATGGTTTTACCAGACCACTGAATATGATATCAGAGAAATCTCTCGATTCGAGAAGGATATCTACAGAACTCTCAAAGGAGTATCCGGAGAAAACCACAAAAGAATTAAAGAAGATAAGGGAACTCGTTTTGCCGAAGAGACACTTGATACTATCTTCGGATATCAATATCAACAGATTGAAAAAGCCTCTACAATTAGCATACGAGCGACAACCTGTAGATTTTGAAACCCTGCTTGGGATTCGTGGCATTGGTCCTGCAACAATTAGAGCACTTGCTCTTATAGGTGAATTATTATATGGAACAGAACCCAGTTTTGATGATCCCGCAAGATACAGTTTTGCCCATGGTGGAAAGGATGGAATCCCATATCCTGTAGACAGAGAAAATTATCGTCGGTCTATCGATTTTCTAAGAGATGCAATTACCAGAGCAAAGATAGGGCAGACGGATAGATTGAAAGCACTCAAACGGTTGGGATTGAAATCCTGCACTCTTTAATTTAATAATCATAAATTCGCAAGAAACTCTTTAGGCTTATCGAAAAAATAAAACAGGGCTAATTCCTAACATCACCCCAAAATTTCTTGATTGAACAGATAATACAGTAATCGTAAAGGTTAACAATGCATTCTTCCGTTGGGGCGTATGGCTATACGTCCCTACCAAATTCTTTTTCTCCCTTTCTTTCTCTGAAAACACAAATAGTAAAGATTGAGGGATCAAGGGTTCAAGGGTAATTTAGGATTTAGGGATTAGGATTTTGGGTTTAGAGAGGCAGATCAATCAGTGCAAATCAGTGTCTAAAAAAATAAAGGCCCAAGGTCAAGTAGTCAAGGGGTCGAGTGTAAGAGTATAAACCGTGAAGAAACCGCGGCGAAAAATGGGAGGGGAGAGGGGATTCCGATTTAACTATTTATCCATTCAACCATTTAACTATTTCTCAATTGGAGCGAAGCGACTTGTCCGCTGTGGTTAAAAGGGAGGGCTAATTCAGGTTGACAAAAAGTAAAAAATTGCCATACTTCGTATGTTATCATAATAATGAATATATCTGCGATTATTGTAATAGGAATACAATTTGGTTCTCTTTCGAGTGAGGCGGAGGAAGAGATGAATGGATAGAAAAAAGAAATATCCCGTTTTCCTCCTTATTGGTTTATCTTTGATTGGAATTATAGTTTTACTCTTTGCAACGAGTTGGGGTATTGGACTCTCGCCTGACTCCTCGCGATATATTTATGCTGCTCGCAGTTTGTTAGGTGGTCGGGGATTGATGGTGTTATCTGGTAGTGGTGAGGTGATGCCTATGGTTAACACCCCTCCGCTATTTTCCGTGTTGCTATTTATTCTCGGATTCTTTGGTATAGACCCATTGAGCGGTGTAAGGTGGCTTAATACCTTTTTCTTTGGAGCTAATATCCTTTTGTCAGGGTTCCTTATAAGGAAAAACACTCATAATTCTATATATGCTGCAATATTAGGGTCTTTTTTAATAATGACTTCAGTTGATATGATTTATATACATTCAATGGCCTGGTCCGAATCTTCGTTTATCTTTTTTTGTTTTTTGGGGATATTCCTGCTGAATGAATATCTCAAGGGTCAAAAGCCATTATTTCTTGTTGCTTCCTCTGGCGCAATCGCTTTAGCATTTCTTGATAGATATTCAGGCGCGGCATTAATCCCAACTGGAATAGTAGGGATATTGTTTTTGCAAGACAGGACAAGAGTTGGAAAAATCCGAGACTCTATAATTTTTCTTGCCCTCACCTGTCTCCCCATGGTATTCTGGCTAATCAGAAACCTTATTTTTGCAAGTAGTGCAACAGAAAGACAATTGTGTTTCCACCCTGTTACATCTCACCATCTCCTTTCTGCTCTATTCACCATTTCGAAGTGGTTGTTTCCTGAGTCCACTTTATACGCTCTTTCAACGTGGCTGCTACGTGATAAGGTTTTTTACGGTGTTATAGGAGTGGTTATTGGTTTATTAATCTCTGGCATTTTCTTGTTGTCCAAGAAAGGGTATTCAGATAGAATTTGTTCTTGCAGACAATATATTACAAGACTATCCTGGCTTCTAATTGCGTTTGTTTTCTTCTATGGGATGCTCTTACTTGTTTCGATTTCATTCTTTGATGCGAATACTCCCCTTAGCAGTCGTATCCTATCACCAATTTATATTTCAAGTCTGGTTCTTATTTTAAGTATTGGAGATAAGCTATTTCACTCTATACGGAGAAAATCTTTCCTCCGGATTTTATTGATTATAATATGCACACTTTTTGCAGGTTCTTATTTGGTCAGAGGAACAAAATTTGTCATTCAAACCCGTAGAACCGGATTAGTATATGATAGTAAAGCATGGAAAGAATCTAAAATTGTGGAGCGAATTAAAAGGCTTCCTCCTGGGATCCCTATCTTTTCAAATGGGGCAGATGCTATATATCTTCTTACTAAAAGACCTGCTGCATTAATTCCTGCTAAGGTAGATCCCAGCACAACCCGTAATAACGATACTTACTTATTTGAGCTTGAAAGAATGAGGAAGAAACTTGAAACTGAAGATGGAGTTTTGATATATTTCAATACAGTAAGACTATTGTATTTCCCTTCGGAGAAGGAGCTCAAGGAACAATTACCACTACGTCTGTTATCAAAAGAATCGGATGGAGCAATTTATCAAATAGAACAGCCAGCCCCCACCCCCCATTGACAGAATAATAAATCCATTTATTATCATATACAAATGGATAACTTTTTCGAATTGGTTAAAACCCTCAGAAAGGAATGCCCCTGGGATAGGAAACAGACCTTAAAGACGCTCGTTACTCAAGTCATAGAAGAGGTGTATGAACTCAATGCCTCTATAGAGAAGAGCGATTTGGTTGAAATATCAGAGGAACTTGGTGATGTTCTCCTCTGTATCTTTATGATGGGTGTAATCCTGGAAGAGAAGGGGATTGAATTCAATGAAGTAGTAAGACGTGTCCATCAGAAGATGATAGGACGTCATCCCCATGTCTTTGGAAATGATGGTGCGGAGACAGCAGACGAGGTGGTTGAAAAATGGGAAGAAAGAAAGGGTAAGGGATGGAGCGTTCAGAGTAGTCTTCCTGCATTGCTGCGTTCATCCAAGATTCAACAGAAAGCATCAGTTAAGGGTTTTGACTGGGAGGATATCAGAGGGGTATATAAGAAGATAGAGGAAGAGTTGGAGGAGTTGAAAGAGGCTGAGACGAATAAGCAGAGAAAAGAAGAATTGGGTGATATTCTCTTTGCCTGTGCTCATCTGGGGAATTTTTTGAGTATAAATCCTGAAGTAGCCCTTCAGAGAGCAAATGATAAGTTTGAGAAGCGATTTCGATTACTCGAAGAATCCTTAGAAGGAAAGAACATCAAGGAATTCACCATCGAAGAACTGGAAGAAATTTGGCAGGAAGTGAAGAAAGATGAACAGTAAAGAAGTAAGTAGCCACAAAGGACACAGCTTGAGGATGTGTGAGGTTAAGGGGTCGAGAGGAAAAACACTTGAATCCTTGAATCCTAAAATCCTTGACCCCTTTGAAATCTCCTCTGTGTCTCTGTGGCAAAGGGAGGATTGATGCTGCTTATATTAATATCGATTTCAATAACAACTAATCTCCATCTAAGGACCGATAGATTTAAAAGCCTTGAGTTTTTCGAACTTCTGTATATAACAACTGATGGCGGTGGTCTTCTCTCATTCAATCCGGAAGATAGCTTATGGAAGAATAGAACAACCTTATCAGGACTCTTTTCCAATAATACAAAAGATATTTATATCAGGGATGATAGTATCTGGGTTCTTTCTCCAGGTGGTATCACTATCTATGATAGTGCCCTAACTGCTATAAACACCATTGATTTCAACCCTTTGTTTTTCAACGATACCATTCCAAATACTATTGTATTAAAGGATTCCCTTCTTATATTGGGAGGTGAGACAGGTCTCCAGTGGCTTAAGATAAGGGATATAGACAATATTACCAGGGTGGATCATATCGAATATAACTTCAGTGTATTTACTATCTTTCCCCAGGATACCTGTTATCTTCTTGGGACCTCAGATGGTGTATACTGGACTACTGATTTTTCTGATACCCTTCTTATTGAATCTCAAAGTAATACCTATACCTTGAACCTGATAGATAATTCTATCTGGGCAGGGGGTTCATGGGGGTGCAAGAATATAACCGATGATACTGCCTTTTTTTCAGGATATACCGTTTGGCAGATCCTAGAGATAGATGAAAAAGTACATATAGCAACAACAGGTGGGCTTTATGAATATAACGGGATATGGGAGAGGATAGGGACTGGTGATGTAAGAGGCGTGTGTAAGGTTGAAGGCTATGATTCTCCTCTGTTTGTTGTTCGGGGAGAAGGGCTGAAGACCTTGACCGCATCTGATTATTTAAGAGCTCCGGGGCTTGCTTCAAATAAGAGCTGTGATCTAACACAAACACCAGATGGAAAAATTTATCTTACGCATCGGGATACCAGAAGGATTTCTACATTTAATGGGGAGAAATGGGAGGTTCTTAACCGTAACAACGAATTTGGATTTCCTGGAGGAATATTATTTAACATAGAATCCGATTCAAAAGGTATAATCTATTTTGGTTTTTGGTACTTCTATGAGGATGCCCCGATTGTTTATCAGTGGAATCCAGAAGAGGATAGTATCCCTGAGCCTATTGACCTGCCAGTGGTTGCAACAACTGTTACTGGTATGATAGTAGATAAGAGTGATGACCTATGGGTAGGTGCCCTTCGGGTTAAGGATAATTGGGTTTTTAGGATGCATCGCGTCTCTGATGCTTTGACAACGGATTCCCTTATATGGAAAATCTATTCTTCTCCTTCAATTAGATGGCCCAGGGTATTTGCTGAAGGCGAAGAAGGTGTGTATACGGGGAATTCTCCTACTATGGGAGGGGCGGGTATTCATCTACTATATCCTGAAGGGACAATTGATGATGTTGTTGGTGACTTAGGGAGTAGCACATTGTCTATGTCTGCTGATATAGAGGGGGATGTCTGGGCAGGACTGGAAGATAAACTTGTTCATATATCAGGTAAAGAGGTTAAAGAGATCTTTAACACAGGGAATTCTGGTTTACTATCCAATAAGATGGATGGACTTGCATTCGATTTTCAGGGTGGAATGTGGTGTTATCATAGTGGTGAGGGATTAAGTTACCGGAGTCCTACCGGAAACTGGACGACATTTCAGGGTTTTTCATATGCGGAAGAGGATGATATAACCTACCCCTTGCATTTTTCCCGTGGCCACTGTCTATTTATTGGCACCTATGAAGGTTTGTATGAAATTGATATTGATTTTAATATTCCTCAAAGTACGGATGGATATGCCGAAACCAATGTATACCCGAATCCCTTCAATGCAGTGCAAAATAAATATCTTTATTTCTCTTCAGAAGACCTTGCCGGGAAAAGGATATATATCTACGATATCTATGGACGCCTGAAAGATGAATTTTCTGTCTCGGAAGATTATCTTCGTATGGAGGTTGATCTCCCTTCTGGTCTGTATTTCTATGTGGTAAAAGGCGAAGGGGGAATTGTAGATAAGGGACGCTTTGTAGTGGTGCGCTAACCCCTCACCACACGAACCCAATTAGTTTCACGATAAGGGAATTATTTAAATAGTTGAATGGTCAAATAACGAAGAATGGAACCAATTAATCAACAACTTGGCAATAAAAAACTTTTATTATTTTGTAAATTCCAGGACAAATGCCCAACAAAACTTTTTCAAGAATTGACATCTATTGATGAGATAAAGATCAGTGCTATCCAATTTGGATGCAAACCTTTTCAAGATTGGGAGTCGGAATAATTTCCTAAGTAATATAAAATACTGTGGTTTAGAGGTTGAGAAATACCGGGAGAACTGATGTACTTCACGATCGCTTAATGAACCACCTCCAGGAGATTCATAACAACGAACAGGGATTAAGCTGCGGAGAACCATTATCCATTTAAATGGTATTCTTGGTTCCAAGAAGATTGCTTTTCCTCCTGGTTTCAAGACACGTGAAATTTCTTTCCCTGCAAGTTCTAAATTTAAATGATGTAAAGCACCTATACCTACAACATAATCAAATATATTATCTTCAAAACTCAGTTTATGTGCTGACATAACTTCTAAATTCACATTCTGTGATACCTGATTAAATTCTGCGTTCTTTTTTGCCAATTCTATCATCTTCGGAGAAATATCTATACCGGTTATATATGCACCACGCTTTGCACATTTTACAGTCGTAAAACCATATCCACAACAACAGTCAAGAATATGCTTTCCACGAATACTCTCCAATAATGAATAAAAATATCGATGTCTGGGTGGAAACTCCTCATTTTCGTCATATCGGAATAAATCTTCATCAAAACTTAGCAAACACTCTTCAGCTTCTTTATCCCAGAATTCTTTTTCAAGGCTATCTTTCTTAGAAGCACTCTCCAATCTTTTTAGGGGGTTGTCAATAGTTTTTAATACAGTCCTTACATTTTTGATATAATTAAACATAATGATTTAATTTAAAAAAGTGTTTCTTAAAGTCAAGTGCAAAATGCCCTTCTTTCTTCCATTTTTTTAACCACAGAGACACAGAGGACACAAAGCCCACCATCACCACCCCTGAAATGTGCAATTTAAGAGAAAGAAAAACATTGAAAGAATATTCATTTCTTTATCTGGACGTTGTTGGCTGAAGCAGGGTCAAAATGTCATTGCGAGGAGCGAAGCGACGACGCAATCTGGGGGTAGGGGATTGCTTCGCATAATAAGAGCGAGGTAAGGAACTCGAAAATGACCAAATGGGGGTTTTGGCACAGCCTCTGCTGTTAGCTGTTCTCTACTCATTACCACTCACCTTTTGTGCAGGCAAGGGGCAATACGGAATCAAAGCCAAAGCGATTGCGGATTCGCATGATTTCCTCTTCCAGTTTCATTCTTTTTCCGTCCTGAAAAAGGGATGGAATCCTTGTGAAATCAGTTACCCCGACACCAAGCAACCGCACCCATCTCTTTTGCATTCCATTGAATATTCCCTTTACCACAGGATATATCTCTTGAGAGCGATTCATAGGAGACACTTTTTTATACTCTGTATTTTCGGAAAAGTCAGATGCTCGTATCCTGACCGATATCTTTGTCGTATAGAATCTGTGCTTCTGGAGTTTGGTTGCTACCCTTTCGGTGAGGTAGTATAGGAGGGAATGCATTATGCCAGTCTCCTTCGTATCCCTTCTCATAGTGTGCGATTTGCTTATGGATTTTATCTCTGCAGATTGGGATATTCCTTCCTGATGTATTCCCATTAACCACTTGATTCCACATATTCCAAAACTACTATAGATATCCTTTGGAGGCTGGGATAGTAGGTCTCCTATCCTGTAAATACCTATTCTATTGAGTTTTTCCTGAGTCCTTTTTCCTATCCCTGGGAATTCAGAAATAGGTAGTGGGGATATGAATTCTTCTTCCTTTCCTTTGGGTATTTCTATTAATCCATCGGGTTTTACCTGCTCTGTTGCTATCTTGGCTATAATCTTGCTCTTTGCGATAGAGATGGTTGAAGTTATACCAAGTTCTTTCTTTATTCTTTCCTTTATCTCCTTTGCTATGTTTAAGGTACTGCCAAAAAGGCGCATTGAACCAGATACATCAAGATATGCTTCATCAAGTGAGGCTATTTCTATGTCTGGTGTATAGTTCTTTAGTATAGAGAAAAATCTCCTTGAGAATTCTTTATATATTAAGGGATGAACCCTGACAACTATACAGCGGGGGCAAAGCCTCTTTGCTTCCGCAATGGGTTGGGCTGAATGAATTCCGAATTTCCTTGCTTCATATGAGGCTGCAGCTACAACTCCTCTCCTTGCTTTTGGGTCTCCACCTACCACTACAGGTTTCCCTTTTAATTCGGGGTTCAGAGCCTGCTCAACAGAGGCAAAATAGGCATCCAGATCGCAAAAGATTATCATATTTAGTATTTCCTTATCATTCCGATAACCACACCTATTACCTGAAACTCTTTATCTATTATTGAATAATCAGGATTCTCCGGTTTCAATATCCACCTTCCATTTTTTTTGTCGAGTCTTTTAACAGTGGTCTCATCCTCAACAAGAGCCACCACTATATCACCCTTTCTGGTCTCCCTGTCCTTTTCTATAACCACCAGATCACCCTCTTCAATATGAGCCCCTATCATACTGTCTCCCTTTATCCTGAGAAGAAAGGAGCCTTTCCATTTATCAAAGGAAAAATGCCCCTCAACCCCTTCAAATTGGAGGGTCGGTTGCCCTGCTTGCACCCTCCCGATTATGGGGATGCCCTTTTCTATTAGATGGATTCCACGAGCCACACCCCCCTTCTTCTCAATCCACCCCATATTTGCCATTTCATCAAGATGAACCTTAATAGCCTTCGTGCTTCTGAATCCCAGATGTCTTGCGATTTCCCGAACACTCGGAGCAAAACCATTCTCCTCGATAAACCCTTCCAAAAACTCCAGTATACGCTCCCTTGTCCCCATTTTCCCTCCTTGAGTAAACATTTGTTTACCTTAATATAGTCGGTTGTTTCTATTTGTCAAGAGGTTTTTTGCCACAGAGGCACAGAGGACACAGAGCCCATCATTCCCCTTTATTTTTTGTGTTTTCAGAGGGAGAAAGAGAGAAAAGGGATTTGCAAAATGAAAGGGGGAAATCTTTATCAAGTGTCATATCAGGTGTCAGGTCTTGACATCTGACATTCTATCCCCTCATTTCACTCAACACCCTAAAGGGTTCTCTTTAAATTAAGGCATTTAAGGATTTATCAAGCAATAACAATGTCAGATGTCAAGACCTGACACCAATACGACACCAATACGCATACTATGTAATAATGAGAGGGGATTTTGATACCATAGATGACGAAAGAGCAATAGGTTCAATTAGTGCTAGAGTTTTTGCTAAAATTTCGGTCTGGGTGACAGAGTAGGGGCAATTCATGAATTGCCCCTACAAAAACCTATAGACCAATGGTTATTAGTTACTGTCAGCTACTTGGTTTCTGAATCTTTCCCCTTTCTCCGAGTATCTTCCATCCTGATGGTAGAAGTGTCGCTGCTATCACCACCTTTAAGAGATCTCCAGGGATAAAAGGATAAAGACCTATAGTGAATATCTTCCAGGTTCTCAAGAAAGAAGCAAGGTAAGGGAGTCCAACCACGTAGATAACAATGTTGCCGAGTAGCATTGCAAGGATTGTGGTGC
>JAGLZA010000192.1 GCA_023131835.1 Caldifarciminota bacterium | reverse complement strand
CCTCACAAAACCGCAGTCGATTTTCGAAAGCCGTGGAAATCGCTGCTTCCGCTCTCGGCCTCGCTCTCGTGAGATTAAAATCTCACGAACCATGCCCGCTCGGCCATTGATGAGGATTTTGTGTTGACAACCCCCTCGCTTTTATCATTTAATTCTGCAAGCATGAAAACTTGAAGGTTGTCAGCTCTGATATTGATCCCTTAAAATCTAATCCTATTTCTGTATATTGTTATTCCTAAAATGTGACATCTATTTTTGGGGATAACATGAGAGAGCCCCTTCTTGACATCAGACAAAAAAGCAATATGATAATATGATAAATAGTATGGTAAATAAGCTCGGTGGTTGAGCGTATAAACCTCCGGCAGATTGAATCTGCAGGAATACTTTAATTAAACTATTATTATTGTCTTATTGTCAATTGGTTAAAGGGGTAAAACCAAAGGAGGAGAGGATGAAAGTAACCACAGTAAAGGAAATGAAGGAACTCGATAAAAGAGCTATTGAAGAATTTGGTATCCCCGAGATACTTCTAATGGAGAATGCGGGAAATAGTGTTTTCTTCGTAATTCAAAACGAATTTGGTATTCGTGGAAGAAGATTTGTCATTATCGCTGGTTCTGGTAATAATGGTGGAGACGGAATGGTTGTGGCAAGAAAACTGCACTCTAATGGAGGAATCGTCACCCTCTTCCTGCTTGCACAAGAGAAAAACTTAAGGGGTATAACAAAGGAGAATTTTGATATCATATCTGAAATGGATATTGATATCAGGAAGAATCCATCCCTAAAAGAGATAGAGAGTGAAATAAATGAATCTGAAGCAATAGTGGACGCTATGATAGGAACCGGACTCGACCGTGAAGTTAAGGGAAAATACAAAGAGATTATCCAGTTAATAAACAGGAGTGAAAAGCCTGTATTCAGTATTGACATCCCTTCAGGTATAAATGGAACCAATGGTAAAATAATGGGGGATGCAGTTAAGAGTGATTGGACGATCACCTTTGGTTTACCCAAAATCGGAAATATCCTGTATCCTGGGTACGAACACTGTGGAAGACTCTATGTTTCACATATCTCCTTTCCTCCATCCCTTTATGAAGATAATTCTTTATTGATCGAAATAAACGAACCCCTTATTCTTCCGAAACGTGAAAAAGACACTCATAAAGGGAGTTTTGGTAAGGCTCTCTTCATCGCAGGTTCACAAAAATATCTTGGTGCTCCTTATTTTTCCGCTCTCGCCTTCTTGAAAGCCGGGGGTGGACTTTCCTATCTTGCAACACCAGAATCAATAGCCCCGTTTATAGCAAGTAAGGGTAGTGAGATTGTTCTTTTGCCCCAAGAGGAAACAAAGGACGGTTCTCTCTCCTATAAAAACCTTCCCGAACTGCTTGAATTCTCAAAGAGTGTAGATTTTGTTGTTGTGGGTCCTGGAGTATCATTGGATGACGAAACCAGAAAACTCGTGCAGGAATTGACGAAAAATATAGAGAAACCATTACTTCTGGATGGAGATGGATTAACCCTGATAAAGGACGTTCTTGACCTGATCAAAGATAGGAATAATCCCACCATACTTACCCCCCATCCAGGGGAATTTGGAAGACTCATAGGTATGAACATTGAGGTATTTAAGGAAAATAGTATAGAAATAGTTAAAGAAACAGCGAAGAAATACCATTGCATAATCGTGCTTAAGGGTGCTCATTCGCTCATTGGTTACCCGGATGGACGGGTATTCATAAATATGAGTGGAAATCCTGGTATGGCTACTGCGGGTTCTGGTGATGTCCTGACCGGTGCAATCGCAGCATTATTTGGATGCGGTTTTTCTCTTGAAGATGCTGTTAGAATAGGTGTGCTTATTCATGGTTTTTCCGGAGACCTTGCAGCCAGTATAATAGGAGAAGATGGAATAACTGCTCAGGATATACTGAACTACATACCAGAAGCATTGAAAATATACAGAAACAATCCTGAAGACACTTCTGAAATACCCTCGATAATATAGTAGGAATATTTAAGACCTGATAAAAGAATTAAAGAAAAATCTATTGATTATTTCGCTTCCTAATACTCTTCTTTGCCTCAATAAGATTATGATCTGCTATATGAAATACCTCATCTGCTGGAATACCAGAATTTGATTTATACATAGCAACCCCAAACGATGACTTAACTCTTATCTTCTTACTGTTGACTCTAATCATACCTGCAAACTTCGCGACAACCCTCTTTCCAATTTCTCTTGCCTGCTTCTCATCTGTCCTTGGTAAAATTAAAATGAATTCATCTCCCCCCCACCTTGCAGAAATATCGAAAGGCCGTGTAAAAGATTCCATAGTCTGTGTAAACTTCATCAATACCTCATCTCCAGCTTTATGGCCATAGTTATCATTTATCCTCTTAAAATCATCGATATCAAACATTACCAGCGAGAATGATTGATTGGTCCTGTCAGCTCTTGAGATTTCCTCACTCAACCTTGACTCAAAGTGCCTTCTCGTGTATAAACCGGTCAACGAATCCTCTATAGAAATCTTATAGAGCATTGCATTATCCAGACAGATCGTTGCTTGTTTTGCAATATTCTCTGCAATTACAAGTTCATCCTTCTCAAATACCCTATCAACATCAATTCCTATAAAACCTATCTCTTTATCGTTACCTTCCAATGGGATTTGATAGAAACCTTTATACTCTTTAAGTTTATCCGGAGCTATCTCTTCCATCTTTTGCCCATCGTAGCAATAAATATGTACTGACTTATCATAATTATTTGTAATATAAAGGACAGACAACTTTGGTTTTAGCATCTTATGGGTTTCTTCAAGGATTGTTTTTATTAATATTTGTATGTCAAGAACTTTGCTAAAACTCTGAGAGATTTCATTTAATTTTTTGATAATCATTAACCTGCTTGACAATTGTTCTTGATAATCGGACATCCTTTTTCCAATGTAGGACAATAAAATTATTCCTACAATAATGGGTACAGTTGGCAGAAAACCATTATATCTATAGAGCAAATACATTGCTATACCAAACGGATATACTGCCAATTCAATAAGATCGCTACTTAAACCCTCATTCTTTAAATATTCAAAAAAATTCTCCCCTGAAAGCAATGTGTGAATTGAAAAGAATATCTCATTCAAACATACAATAACCAAAATCCCCACTATCATCCTTATATCATGACTTAAGCGTATGCACATCTTCCCTGATACAAGGTAAATTAAACCGTAAACGCCTGCATTATAAAGCCCCATTTTCATTTCATGGCTGAAGAAACTTTTACCTTTAGTTTTTAGCTCTAAAAGGGTTTTAAAAGTCCGCAGTAATAATACCCCAAGAACAGCCGTCAGGCTCGCTATGAGTGGACTGAACATAAGGAAAAAGAAATAAAATATAACAATTTCAAATGAGATTATAGTTTTCGGATTATCTATATATAGATACGAAGAAACCAGGGCAACGATAAAATAAATTGCATATTGATAGAAAGGAGGGAATACAGGTTTTGTGCTTACTAAAAGGAATAAGGTAATTCCAATACCAGTGAGAATCACAATTATTTCATAAATATTAAGAAAATGTTTTTTCATATGTTTACCATTAATCTATTTTTTTAATCAAATTTATAGCCTTCCCTCATGATGTCAACCCCAATAGTGCCCCCCCAACTCCACCCATTTTTTAGCCACGGTTCCTGCACGGTTTATTTAAAATTCCTCAAGAGAGAATACAAAGGAAGCAAAAGGAATTAGTTAAATAGTTGAATGGTTAAATAGTTGAATTGAAATCCCCTTCCCTTCCCCTTTATAGCCACGGTTCCTGCACGGTTCATTTAAAATTTTTCGCAAAATTCGCAAAGCCCCACCAATCCCCTTTATTTATGGTGTTTTCAGAAGGAGAAAGGGAGAAAAAGAATTTGGTAAGGGCGTTCAATTGAACGTATAAACTCCAGAATTTACACTAAATCATACAACTTTGGGACAATGCCAAATTTCTTGGGGTAGGCAGCAATAGCCCAAGGCATGGTTAAAACCGTGCCCATACGAATAACAGACTAACAAACCAACTCACCAACACATTAATTTCATCAAACCTCTTTTTTATTTAGAGTCTGAGCAGTAGTGCGGTGTAACTTCTGACTGTTTTAATATTTTATATTCACCCCTTGAAAACTTCTCTATTGCCTCTTTAACTGTCCCCTCTATCTCCGTTGCAACATCTATCTTAAATTCATCAAGCATACGCAAAACAGTAGGCCCTACATTCCCGGTTAGAACTAATTTTACACCTTTCTTCTTTAACAATTGAACGGCTTGAACACCTGTACAACCAGATCCAAAGGATGCATCATTGAGAACTGCCTCAAAACCCTCGGTATCAGTATCATAAAAGATTAAATATTGGCATTTTCCACAACGTTTATCTACCTTTGATTCTAATGTATCTCCCGTTGAGGTTATAACTATTTTCACATCTTCCTCCATTTTTTATTTTGCGTTATCAAATATAAAGTTTTTCCGGTATAAAGTCAATATATATATAATCACTCACTACCTCCCCTTTTTTTGCCACAGAGGGCACAGAGGACTAAAGAACCCAACCACTCCCCTGTATTTTTTGTGTTTTAGAGGACACAGAGGAGAAATAATATCACACTACCCCCCATTTTTTTCTCGCAAAGCACGCAAAGGAGGCAAAGGGCGCAAAGCCCTTCACCACCCCTGATTTTTATAATTGAAGAGAGAGAATTCATCATCAGCTTCGGTTTTTCTCGTAAAGCCCCACCAATCCCCTTTATTTACGGTGTTTTCAGAGGGAGAAAAAGAATTTGGTAGGGGCGTTCAATTGAACGTCCCTACAAGAAGAGTGTATTGTTAGCCTTTGTAATCATTGTATATTAGTATTTGGTCATAAAATCTTTGGGGGTAGGCAGATATAAAATCAGGGCGGACTCAATCTGTCATTTTCTTCGCTCGACAGGCATTATAAGGCAGCCTGGTCCACCATATCCCTTTATGAATTCTGACAGGTCTATCGGATGCACCTTAATCCTCATCTTCTTGAGTTCTTTAATGGCATCAACATTGGAAACATCTGCAATGACTTCATTATTTCCCAGTGATATTACATTACCACTTATAAATGTCCTTGAAGAAATCTCTATCTTATCAAACCCGAAAAAGAAATCATCAGGGAAAAATCCCTGAATACACATAACACATTCAGGTCCAATAATGCTCATTGCTCCCCCAAGGTGTAAATAAGGTGGAGGAACAGGGATTGTTCTAATTTCATAATCCATTTCTTTTAACAATAGTGAAATCTGCGCTATACCTTCTTTATTCGTTCTCCTTGAATGACCCAAAAAAGCAACTGAGCCTGCTAATATGACATCCCCTCCCTCAACAGTGGCTGGTTCTTTTATATTGCCTGCCTGTAGTTCTCCAAGCGAATCCAGCAATCCTGACATCCAGTCTTCTTCTCCTCTCCTTGCACTTAATCCCATCCTTAATTTTATATATCCATTGGATGTACAGACTGCTGTATCCCTCGTAAAAACTGAATTGGGGTGTCCTGGTAACTCCGGAATATTTATTACTCTTGCCCCAGAATGCCGAAGCCTTGACTTTAGACTATTATGCTGTCTTTTTGCTTTCTCCGGATTGGATATCTGGGTGATATTATGCTCTTTAAGATTACCAACCTGAAAGTATTCCGTTTCCGGGCTACATACTACAACCCTTAATAACCTATCTCCTTCACTACTTAGCATAGAAACTCCTTTTTAACACGCAAATTTAATAAAAGGATTGAAGAAGTCAAGAAGGATTCCCTCCACACACCCCTTTTTTAACCACAGAGGGCACAGAGAAACTAAAGAGCCCCCAACCACTCCCCTTTAATTTTAGGTGTCTTAGAGGGCACAGAGGACAAGTCGCTTCGCTCCAATTGAGAAATAGTTAAATGGTTGAATGGATAAATAGTTAAATGGGAACAAACCTAACAAACTCAATAAACGCAGATGAACACAGAAGAGAGTTTAATTAATTCTAATTTTCTAAACCCTAAACCCTAAATCCTAAATCCTTAGTGAAACCGCAGATGAACGCAGAAAAACGCAGATATTTATTGGTAAAAAACCCCCTTCATAACCCATAATCAAGGCACTGATTTTCACTGATTGAAATGATTGTTTAAATATCTTGCTCTTTTGTAGGGGCGAGGTTTCCTCGCCCTTTTTTGGAGTAGTGAAACTTGTTTCGCGCTCTAAGAAACGCAGAGCAAGCTCTGCTACTCCTATATCTGCAAATAAATGGCTGGGTGGAGAGGTGA
>JAGLZA010000191.1 GCA_023131835.1 Caldifarciminota bacterium | reverse complement strand
ATTATTTTTCTTTGTGTCCTTTGTGTCTCTGTGGTGAACAATCTTCATTTTTCAATTGGAGCGAAGCGACTATCTCTGCGTTCATCCGCGGTTAAAAATGGTGTGTGGGGGGCATACCATCTCCTTGACAAAATAGCATTAAAATCTATTAATGAATGTGTTATGAAGGAATTAAAGGATCTTATAAGACTACTTTTAAAATTCAAGGGAAAGTTGATTACAGGACTTCTCTTCCTCCTTATTGTGGATGTGGCTCAGATGGTAGTTCCCTGGGTGTTAAAATTTGTTGTTGATGATTTAAGCACCCTCCCCCTCTCACATTCACTACCTTTCTATGCCTCAATCATTATTGGGCTCGGATTAATCATCCTGTTATTCAGATACTTCTGGAGAATTATGATAATTGGCTCTTCTCGAATGTTAGAACGTGATTTAAGGAGGGATTTTTATCATAGACTTATGTCTCTTGGCTCACGATTCTACCATCAGACAGATACAGGAGACATAATGGCACGTGCTACAAACGATGTAAAAGCAGTTCAACAGGCTGCTGGATTTGGGGTAGTCATTGCAGCCGATATTATATTCATGGGCTTTGTAGCTCTTGCGATGATGCTCTATATCAGTAGAACCTTAACCTTATACGCACTCACAGTAGGACCATTTATTGCTATCAGCACCTATTACTTCGGAAAAATAATACATATAAAATTCGAACGCTCCCAGGAAGGGTTTTCCCTCCTCTCAAGCAAGGTCCGAGAATTTATCACCGGTATACGCATCATCAAGAATTATGTTCAGGAAGAAGAAGCCGTTCTGGATTTCGATAAGGTTAACGAGGACTACCTCGGAAGGAGTATGGATTTAATAAAATACTGGGCTGGATTTTGGCCTGTAATCTTTTTCTTAGCCGAGATCACCTTCAGTATCATATTATTCTTTGGCGGACGTGATGTTATATCAGGAAGGATAACGCTCGGATCTTTTGTTGCTTTCTTTTATTATCTCGACATAATGATCTGGCCAATGATAGCAATTGGTCTGGTAATAAATATGACCCAGAGGGGAACTGCATCCCTTAAACGATTAAACAGAGTATTAAAGTTAGAACCTGAAATTAAGGACACAGGAAAAGAAAAGGTAGAGAAAGGAGTAATAGAACTTAAAGATATTTATTTCAGCTACAATGGAACCACCGTGCTCAAAGGGATAACCATCCGATTTGAGCCAAACAAGAGAACTGCAATCGTTGGAACTACTGCTGCCGGTAGAACTACTATAATAAACCTTCTCTGGAGATATTATGAGACCGAAGGTATCTATATAGACGGTAAACCCATACAGGATATCTCTCTGGAAAATTTAAGGAGATCTATAGGTCTGGTGCCTCAATCAACTATTCTATTCTCCACATCCATCAAGGATAACATTTCTTTTGGTAACCCCAGAGCATCAGAGGAAGAAATCATCCGGGTGGCAAAGAAAGCTGAGATATATGAGGAGATAATGGAGTTGGAGAATGGTTTTGATACTCATCTTGGAGAGAGAGGAACAAACCTATCAGGCGGACAAAGACAGCGTATTGCTATAGCAAGAGCCTTGATACTTGACCCTCCTATATTGATACTCGATGATGCTCTCTCTTCCGTTGATTCACACACAGAGAAAGCAATAATGGAAAACATTTCAGATTTTCTTAAAAGAAGGACATCCATAATAATAAGCCACAGGCTCTCTGCCATCAAGACTGCCGATGAAATACTCGTAATGGAAAATGGCGAAATAACAGAGAGAGGGACGCATGAAGAATTAATAAGAAATGGAAAACTTTATACAAGGCTTTATGAAAAACAGAAACTGGAGGAACTCCTGGAATGATGCACGGAGACGCTCACTCTTATTTCGAAGAAGATAAAATTGGAAAGGTCTACGATTCCACTATAATGAGATGGTTGTGGCATTATATAAAATTATACCGGAAGATTGTTGTCCTGAACTTTTTGCTCGTTCTCCTTCTGACAGGTTTCAATCTAACACTTCCCTTTATCTATAAAATAGGTATTGACCGTTATATTACACCTACTGGCAAAGAGGTCTTTAAGGTAGGAGAAATGCCAGAGGAATTCGATAGAAACACAATTATAAGGTCAGATGACAATCTATTCATAGATCTTGCCGGGATCAAGGAAAGAGTTAAGGGGAAACTCGAAGATACAAGGGTTATCTCAAAGAAGGACTATTATCTCGTAAAGAAGTTTGAGGGAATGGAACAGATAATAAACAACATAGAGTATGTAGAGACTGCTGATCTTTACATAGTAGCAACAAAAGAGATGAGTCAGCTTTCACTTTCTGAACGGATACAGTTGCGCAAAGGAGATCTTGCCGGAATAAAGAAACTTGCCTTAATTTACTTGATTCTCATTTTCCTAATATTCATCCTTACCTATATCCAGGTTTATCAAATCCATTGGATAGGCCAGAAAATCAGTTATACCATAAGAGAAGAACTAATTAAAAAATATACATCTCTTGCGTATAATTTCTTCCAGAAGAATCCAGTCGGACGATTGGTCACACGGGTATCCAATGATGTTAAAGCTCTTTCAGAATTCTTCTCTGAGGTTCTGGTTTACCTTGGTTCACATTCCTTAACCATTATTGGAATATTGGGGATAATGCTATTTATGAGCCCCAGATTATTCCTGGTCACACTTGCAATCATACCCTTACTCGCCTACCTTACTCTTGCTTTTAGAATAAAAGCAAGAACAATATACAGGAATATGCGTAAAAAACTCAGCATAATAAATTCAGATATCTCCGAGAGTATCTCAGGTATCCCTGTCATTCAGTCATTTGTCCAGGAAGATAGAAAGGAAAAGGAATTCTCCGAAATCAACAATGATTACTACGAAAGTACCTTTGAAATGATAAAGATGTTTGCAATCTTCCGTCCTATGATCAGTCTTATCCGTTCAGTTGGAATCGCTCTTTTAATATGGTACGGAGGAAAGGGTATAATTTCCGGAATAGTGAGTTTTGGAACTTTTGTAGCATTCATATCCTATCTGGAGAGGTTGTTCCATCCTATCAGACACTTAAGTGAACAATTCAATATAATGCAATCTGCAATGGCTGCTGGTGAACGAGTCTATCATATCTTACAAAATGATGAAAGAATACCTGACCCAGAAATACCTTTTTATCCTGAAATGAAGGGCAAGATTGAATTTGAGAATGTATGGTTCTCTTATGATGGAAAGGAATGGACATTGAAGGACATATCTTTTAAAATTGAACCTGGGGAGAAGGTGGGAATAATGGGATATACGGGCTCAGGAAAAACAACAATAGTAAAACTTCTTCTCCGTCTCTACGATATTGACAGAGGATCTATTAAACTGGATGGTGTTGATATCAGAAAGGTGGAGAAAAAATATTTAAGAAGACATATAGCCACAGTTTCTCAAGAGCCCTTCCTTTTTTCTGGGAATTTAAGGAAGAATGTTAATCTCTGGAGGGAACCAGATGAAGAAATGCTAAATAGGGCTCTTAGAGTATCTAACCTAACTAAAGCAATGGACCGAAAAAACATCTCATTGGACCTTGCGGTTACAGAAGAAGGAGGAGGACTTTCAGTAGGAGAGAAACAACTGGTTACCTTTGCCCGGTCTTTAATAGATGATACACCGATCCTTGTTCTGGATGAGGCTACCGCGAATATCGATCCCGAAACAGAATGGTTGATTCAGGAAGCCTTATTTAAAATGATTAAAGGAAAAACTTCCTTGATTATAGCTCACAGGCTTGCAACCTTAAAGAAAATAGATTCCTTAATAGTCGTTCATAAAGGAAAAATTGTTCAGCGAGGCACTCATCGGGAACTCATTAAAGAAGATGGTATTTATAGAACCCTCTACAAATTACAGGAGATAGCTTAACCTATACTACTCTCACTCCCATTGAAGTCTTTCTTTCTTTGGATGGCGGTGAGTTGTCAAAGACCTCTATAACATAGCATATTAGACCGATGAAATCCTTGCTAAATTTACCGTGAAAATAGGAATGAATGAGATTGGTATATTCAACAATCTTCCTTTCGTAAGGGTCGGCTGTTTTATCCTCCGGATGGATCAAACGTGCTATAGTCCGCACTTCATAACTCGGAATGTCAAGGTAAACAATCGTACTTTGCGGATTCCCCATCAAATTCAAAAAAGAATGGGTTTCGAATTTCGGCGTGGAATATAATTCAAGGGAGGTTTGAATACTCGCATTAAGAATTTCCGGATGTTTGTAAAGGTCAACAAGAAAATCCATCTTCTGGGGCATTGGCGTTTCAATGGTATCCCTCATATATTGAAGTTTTTCATCAATAAATTCCTCCTTAGGAGCAAAGCCAAATCCCTTTACAGCATTGTTAAGTGTAAAACGACTATCCTTTCGGCCTATACCATAGGAAGCAATCATCCCTGAATGAGGACCAGCAAGTCGGAATACACCCTTCATCATATCCTTAAAACTTTCCAAACGAGCATTAAGGTTCCATTCCATAAAGGCATCAGGCAATGGTCTTATTTGATATTTATGCCATTTGCCATCTACTCTGGCGCGTATCATTCCATACCTTGCCCTGGAAGAATCAACGGTCTCTTGTTTGAAAAAATCCCCCTTCCATATATTCATATTCTCAGCATGCTCCAGAGGACCTCCGATGAGCCGTCTGATAGGTGTAAGCAAAAAACCGAGGGCAGCGAATTTTAGAAAATCTCTCCTGTCCATTATTTCTTCTCCTCTTCTTTAGATTTCTCTTTCTTTGATTCTTCCATCTCTAAATCCTCAGATATCTCAGTAATAGATTTCTTGAATTCCTTGATACCTTTTCCAAGTGACCTTCCAATCTCTGGCAGTCGTTTTGCCCCAAACAACAATAGAGCAACAGCCAGTATAAGTAATATCTCGGGCCAACCAATAGTTCCAAACATTTTTACCTCCTTTATCATTAATATTACTAATGAAAATTAACCCCAATACTCTCTGCTGTCAAGGTTTTATTTCTACTTGACAAATCATTTTTTGTCCCCTATAATAAGTATTATGAAAACACTAAAACAGATTCGTAATCCTCGTGAAATCTTACCCATACCCGCTATGCTCGAAAGAACAATAAGGACTTATCCCCACTCAGTCGCAATGCAAAGACTTACCACCTTAGGCTGGGAAAAGTGGAGTTATGAAGACCTTTTAGACCTTATCATAAAACGGGCAAGCGAACTCAAATCTAAACATATAGAAAAAGGTGATAGAATAGCAATCTATGGTCCTAATAGTCCCGAATGGATTGTTACCTATCTTGCTATCCAGTGGATTGGAGCAATATGTGTCCCTATTGATAATCGACTTAGCTTAAGAGAAGTTCATTACCTTATAAAGGATTCTGGTTCAAAGATTCTTTTCTCTTCGATAGATGGTGTAAGAGAGGTAATTGATATAACCGCTCCTATTGATATTGGAGAAAGAGTCAGTGAGGGTCAAATACTGGAAAGAGCAGAGATCTCCTTAGATGATACGGCTGCAATTTTATATACATCAGGGACAACAGGGGCACCAAAAGGTGTAGTCCTCACACACAAGAACCTGATGTCTAATGCGGAAATGTTATACCAGACAATGGAATTTTACCATGATGAAGCCTTCTATGCACTCTTACCATTTCATCATGTATTCTCTAAGACCATAAATCTCCTCGCACCTATCTCTGTGGGTGGAACAATTGTAATCGCTCGTTCCTATAAATCTAACGAAATAAAAGAAGACTGTCAGAAGAGTAAGCCTGTTATCTTCCCGATAGTCCCTTTAATTCTGGAGAAATTTGTAGAAGGCATAAACAGAGAATTAAGTAAACTAAAGGGGCCAAAAAAGATAGCATTTGGTTTGATGGAGGGGATGGCTTCATTATTTAACTCTGTTAAAAAAGGCAGTGGTGGCAGATTCTATTCCTCTATCCGAGAAGCCCTTGGACTGGAAAATCTTAGATATCTTGTTTCGGGTGGGGCTGCGCTTCCAAATTGGGTAGCGAAATCTTTGGAAAAATGGGGATTCCCGATTCTCCAGGGCTACGGTCTCACAGAAACTTCCCCTGTTATCTCAGTCTGTCCTCCAGAAGATCCCAGGAATGAGTCCATAGGATTAGTTTTACCAGGGTTGGAAGTCAAGATAATTAAACCTGAAGTGGAGGGTATTGGCGAAATCGCTGTTCGCGGCCCTTCTGTGTTCAAAGAATTCTGGAACAATCCAAAAGCAACTAAAGAAGTATTTGAGGGAGACTGGTTTAAAACCGGTGATATGGGGTACATAGACGATGATTCTTATCTTTATGTGACCGGTAGAAAAAAATCTGTTATAGTCACCAAGGGTGGAAAAAACATCTATCCCGAAGAGATTGAATCCTACCTATCCGCTTCTCCTCTAATTGAAGAGATAGTAGTTGTTCAACAGACCAATCCAAACACTGGCAGTAGAGAACTTATTGCCCATATCTATCCAAATTATGAAAATATAGACCATTTTGGGGAGGCGCTCGATATTGAGGAACCAGAACCTCATAAAATCCTTACAGAGGAGATAAAGAAATTAAACAAGGAACTTGCAGATTATAAAAGGATAAGAAGAATTAAATTACGGGATGAAGAATTCCCTAAAACCACAACATCAAAAATAAAGAGATATTTATTTGAGGAAGAAGGATTAGAAATATAGTAAGAGAACTCACTATCCGAGCTGTAATCCTTGGTATAATCTTATCTGTCGTAATGGCAGCAGCAAATACATATTTAGGACTTTATGCAGGAATGACTGTTTCTGCTTCTATACCTGCTGCCGTTATTTCTATGGGGATACTTCGTGGCATCTTCAGGAAGGGAACCATTCTTGAGAATAATATCATTCAGACATCTGCTTCTGCAGGAGAATCCCTGGCTGCAGGAATAATATTTACCATTCCAGCCCTTGTAATCGTCGGTGCATGGCTTGAATTCGATTTCTGGGCAACCACCCTTGTAGCGCTCCTCGGAGGATTACTTGGAATCCTCTTTATGATACCATTGAGAAAGGCTCTCATTGTAGAAGAGAAGGAATTAATCTATCCGGAAGGCGTTGCCTGCGCTGAGGTACTGAAGGCAGGAGAAGAAGAAGGAGGCCGTGCCAAACATATATTCATTGCACTTACATTAGGCTTCATATTCAAGTTTGGCATAACAGCATTCTCTATAATAAAAGGAACGGTTGAAAAAGCAGTTCTGATAAGAAGGAGCCTCTTCTATCTTGGAAGCGACCTCTCTGTAGCCCTCCTTGGAGTGGGGTATATTGTAGGATTTAATGTATCGATATTAGTATTTTTAGGGGGAGCAATAGGCTGGTTAATAGGAATCCCCATCTACTCCTTATATCATCCTATAAGCGGAAATTTAATAGATGCTACCTGGGATATCTGGAGTTCTAATATCAGATTTATGGGGGTAGGAGCTATGATAGTAGGGGGTTTATGGTCAATAGTATCCATAAGGCACGGTATCAAAAAGGGTATAAAGGAACTGTTTGGAAAAATGCAATCAACAGAAGACCTTCCCAAAAGGGTAATATTTGCGCTCCTCTCAGGAGTTGTAGTTTCCATATTCCTCTTATATTTGAATATCATAAAAACGCCCGGAATAAGTCTCTTATCTACCATTTTAATGGCAATCGCTTCATTCTTCTTCGTAGCAGTATCTTCCTATATCGTAGGATTGGTGGGCAGTTCTAATAATCCAGTGTCCGGAATGATCATTTCTACACTCCTCTTTACTTCAATATTGATGCTTCTGGTAGGCATGGAAGGATCAAAGGGAATGATTGCAGCTCTAATAGTCGCTGGGGTTGTGGGTTGTGCAACCTGCACAGCAGGGGATGTATCACAGGATTTGAAAACCGGATGGATTGTAGGTGCAATGCCAAGAAGGCAACAGATCGCCCAGATAATAGGGGTCCTATCTGCGAGTTTCATCATTGTTCCCGTACTCACACTCCTCCATAATGCCTATGGCATCGGAACTGGCGAACCCGGAGCACTCCAGGCTCCCCAGGCATCCCTCTTTGCATCCATAGTAAAAGGATTCTTCATTAAGGGAGGTGGCCTCCCCTGGAATATGGTAATAATTGGTTGTGGTCTTGCTGTAATATTAATTATAACTGATGAATTCCTAAAAGGGAGAAAATCCTCGTTCAGAACCTATGTTATGCCGGTTGCTGTCGGCATATATCTACCATTAACCCTTTCTGTCCCCATTCTGATCGGAGGAATGATAAGGTATATTGTGAAAAAATCGGATAAGGGAATTTTGCTGAGTTCTGGTTTGATAGCAGGTGAAGCACTTGCAGGTGTAGTAATCGCAGGTATGATATATGGAGGTTTCTCTCCAATTACCATTTTAGAATCCAATCCATTGTCTTTACTTGTATTTGGCGGATTTATTATATATCTATTTCTGATTGACCGATAATTTTCTAATCTCTAACCTGAACTACTAACCTTCTTGAACGAGGACCATCAAACTCACAAAAGAATATTCCTTGCCATCTACCCAACTGTAATCTACCATTTTCTACAGGAATGACCTCATAGACGCCAACAAGAGTGGATTTGATATGGCTATCAGCATTACCTTCAAGATGTTCATAGCCAGCATTCGGTGGCACAAGTTCCGATAATTTGTTTATTATGTCTGCCCTTACCGATGGATCATAATTTTCATTGATGGTTACTGCAGCCGTAGTATGCGGAACATAGAGTATTACACTACCATCCTTTATACCACACTCCTCTACAAGATTACTGACCTCCCTGGTAATATCAACAAACTCATTTCTTGAATGGGTAGACACATCCAGAACAGTCTTTTTGATAGTAGACATTTACACCTCCTTATTTACCTGTAGTATTGTCAGTCAATTTTTTGTTTTTTTGCAAAAAAATATC
>JAGLZA010000190.1 GCA_023131835.1 Caldifarciminota bacterium | reverse complement strand
TGTTAGAAGTTTGCCTGATTTTCTTGCCTGTGCCGTCCAGAGAAAAAGAATAACGGGGAGCCTGAGGTATTCCAGTTCCTATTGGCGTTCCAGTAATAACTGCTGTTCCACCTGTCCTGATGTCAAAACTATAGGAGCGCGCAATTGAACCAGTTCCACCTATCTCACAGGGAAGTGTATCTAATGATGTTGAACTTGGACTGAAGGTAAGAAACTCCAGTGAATCCTCAAAATCAACGGCCTGGGTTACTACCTTTTCATCGTCTGCCTGGAGATATAACATCCATCCTTTTGCTGTAGGACTGCCAGGAGTGCCCAGATCACCCTCGCTATATAATGGAATCGATATTGAAGAGTCTTCAATCACCGAATCAGGATAATGTAATGCATAGAAACGTTCATTTGCAGGACTGAATATATCCGAACGGTTACCTGTTCCATAGGTTACCCAATAACCGCCATAGGAGCGATCCTTCCATATTAAGGGTTTAAAGAAAGCAGGATGCCATTTGGTGGTATCTGCACTACTACTCGGGAGTTCAGGCTGGAAGATACACTTTGCCCTCCAGGTAGTGGGGTCCGGGTTTCGGAGGTCAATACACCATAGTTGTCCTGCTGCATCAGGAATAAAGAGAAGATCATAGCGACCTCCAAATTCTGGGTCAACATTGACAGCATCCGGGGTTGCAGGGAAGGGATATTTCATCTTAGCACCATCTCCAGATGCAGGAGGTATCAATAAGACATTTCCATTGATTCCGTTCTCTACTACATTCCATACGTCGAAAGCAATAATCACGTTCCCTTTTACCATACCTCCGCTGGAGATGGAATCTATCAGAACAACATCCATTGGTTCTGGCCACAGACCCCCACCCATAAAGGCATAGAAGCGATCAATGGTTAAAGGAGAATGTCCAGCCCAATCGACACCCACCTTATACATCACAGGAGTGGATGTAGTATATCCAAGGGTATCCTTCAGTAGATCACTCTGCATAGCACTGAAGAGGAATGCAAAGTCCGTTGAATTACCAGAAATCTCACTAAGTGGATCCGTTACATCCAGAGCAGTAAAGGACCTTCCTCCCTCACCCTGACAGGCAATCAAGACTGTGTGCCATTCATCCCACTGCTTTATTGAATCATTAACATTGGCTGGGAACCAGACATCTGCAGCCATTGGGTCAGTATCAATATAATAATCGTGACAATAGAGAAGATTCTTGACCTTCGGGATGAAGTTCATAGGTATAATAGCCCAGAGTTCTTCTCCTCCCCTACCACCTTGACCACTTACCGAATCGATAAAACAGTGAAGCATTCCATCGTTGCCCCCGGCATAGATAAGTGAACTTCTTGGACCCATTGCTCCACGAAACTCATTAAACCCCTCATCCTCATAGAAGTAATTTGGCAAATGCAACCTCAATGGTGAAGAATGGTAGATATCTCCGAGTTCACCTTTGTCATCTATTTCGAGCCCATCTCTAACTCGCTCTATTATCGAGTTTGCCTCAATCATTGAAGAAACATCAAGAGCAGCAGAATCAAAATTGACCTTGATAAAAGGTAACATAGTACCGGATGTGTCAATACCATAGATATTTCTGCTTTTTGCAGTCATATCTACACCCAGGGATTCACCTGCGTCCCAGATAAGGAGTGAATCAGGGATGGAATCAAGGTTAAAGGAGCCTGCAGTCAGTTTTAGCGCCTTAATGGTTCCCTTCCATAGAGGGTTTGTATCGGGCCTGAAGGAAGCAACATAGAGTCTTGATTCATACTCAGTGGAGAGGAATTCCTCCTCTACAGAGGAGACTGAAGCTTGCGAAAAGGAGTAATTATCCTGGGCTGCAATTTGCATAAAGATTTGATATAAGGCAGAAGAGAGTTCTCCTGTAGTTTTTGCTATGTGGGCATAGCCGTCAAGAAAGTAATCACCAGGAAATCCGCTGGGGCATCCGGATCTCGGATCTATTTTCATTGTATCCATACCATGATATGTAATCAAGGAATCAATTAATGCTGTGTCTTTCACTGTACCAGCCCATCTTGATACCCAGTTTAATTCATTTGCCCCATAATCGCCAATACCTTCTCCAAAACCTACAGCAAATATCTTTATTGAATCGTTGTGCCATACTCTATATGCCTGGCGGACAACATCCTTGGAACAACTCCAATCAGTATATCCTCCTCCTGCCGGGGCATTCTGCCCATCGCTACACTCCACGGTAGGATTATTCGACATTCCATCGGTTATAAGGATAAAGTTGTGCTTCATACACCAATATGCTGGATGGTTACTCTTCCAGGTATTTATATAACCGCCTGCATCATAAAGTAATACTCCGTTAGGGGTACCTCCTCCATTGGATGTAAAATTTATATCATTCCAGATTTCTACAAAGGAAGACCTTAAGGAGTCACAACTTAAGGGGCCGTTTGATGCAACTTTCCATGTCAGGGTATTTTCATCATAGTACTGACCCCTATTAGCACTACCATATTGGGCAGGATAGAGATATACAGAAGCGCTCCTGTGAAACCCATAACCCAACTCTACCTGAAGATAATTCTCATCATCATCGGTAATAAGTCCATCATGGTTTGCATCAAGAAGTGAATGAATAACAATGAGTGCATCCTTTATTCGGGTTGATTGATAAGGAAAAGTGCGAGGTGCCTTCACGAGATTGATTCGCATCTCTCCTATCGTGAGTCCCCCACCTGTGGTGGCATCAACATAACATTCAACATCCTCTACTATCCCCAATCCAGCAACATTGATTACCACATCCCTTTCCTCCCATCCCCAACCTAACCATGAATGACTCCCGCCATCATAGGTGTACCAGGTACCAGCACTCTTTATCTTTAAGGTCCAGGTCAGGTTCACGCTATTTTGCCCCGCATCATCCCATTCAACATGCAGAGCCCAGTCACTATTTGCAGAATCTCCGATAAAATCACTCATTGTTCCAGGCCCATCCGGGGTAATCTCACTGTCATACCACCCCGAAAGGTGCGTTGTATTGTCAATCCAGTTGTATTCATTCAATCTTACAATTAATTCATAATGCCATGTTGTCCAACCCATTGAACCAGACCTATCAAGAAGAATCATTGCAGAAGAAGGAACCTTTGCAGAACTGAACAGTCCCTCATCATTTATCTGTGATAATAATAAGAGAGGTAGAAGTAAAAGTATCAATAATTTCTTTTTCATCTTTCACCTCCTTCATCTTCCATTCTTCTGAACATCTCTATTGCTTCTTCAATGGGAGAGAGGTGGAGTATAACAGGAATGAGCTTTTCCCTGCCGTTCTCTTCTATTAGTAAGAAACTGAAGAAATGCTTTGCCGGGATTTCTTCTATAAAGGCACTTTCATTCTCCGGTTCTTCTATCCCAGTTTCTTCTGTAGGAATAATCCTTTCGGGGAAGAGTTCTTTTAATCTCGTATATGAGATTGCTTCAAGGGATGAAATACCCAGTTTATTAGTCGATTCCGCCTTTAGTTGTCTCCATTCTTCTTTTAATTCTCCTTCCTTATAAAGTGCTGCATATCGATTATAATTTTTAATCTCAATGTCCCTCTTGATTAGTTGGAGATATCCCGGTGTTCTCTTTATCTTATATTTCTTAGGCAATAAAACCTTTCTACCTCCCTTGAAGATATCACTATTAAGATGTATCAAACCCTTCAATAAATTCTTCTCTCCACCATATCGCCTTATTATTGAACTTCCTTCCTGAGAATCAAGAATTGTTTTATAAACGCTTATATCTCCAGCGACTTCAAGTGGATACCAGTCAAAACCACCCCAAAAAGATAATAGTAAAAGTATCATTTAAACCTCCTTTAATACATTGTATGACCCATTCCGCCTGCAGTACCCGCACTCGGCTTAGTAAAGGTAGCTGCGATACCAATCTTCCGTTGGGCAACATATCCGTCATCTTTTTTGATTAATCCCCTCGTTTTATATTCGAGAAACAAGCTTTTATTATCATAAAATATGGGATTGACATTTTGAGAAACTGCAGTAGGGTCATAAGTCGATGCTCCAGTCTTTACAATGGGTAGGGAAGTGATAGAACACATATCGGTAGAATCCTGTTTCAGACACAATGAATGAGCATAGATAGTATCCCCTTCCTCAATGAATGTATCATTGACGACTGTATCGATGTCGTATCTTAAATCACTATACTCCGGGAGATAAGAAATTATGAATTCGCTACAACTCTCGGCTGATTTAATAGTTCTATGCCTACTCACAAGATTCACGGTTGAGGTAATATCACTGGTGGTCATTAGAACAGTTACCGTGGTAAGAACTGTCAGAATGGTTACCGTCCAGAGAATGATTATCATAGTTATCCCTTCTTTTCTTTTATTCATCAAAACCTCCTAAGGCCTTAGATTTCTTATACCTGCAACATCAGAATAGATGACAGTGTCTTTACCGTTTGAGAAAACAAACCGAATAGTAAATTCAATCCTGCTTATGGGCCGTGAACCAATTGGAAGTATCCAATCTCCACTGATATTTACCTCTGTTACCGGTGGTGCTGCTGTATCCCCCAGGTTATCGAAATATATAAATGCTAAATAATCGACACTTCTCGCTGCAAGGTCGCCGTCTATAAAAAGGGTATCCCCATTTAGTGTAAATGAATGGATGTCTTCTGCATCAACCACTCCGGAATTGTTACCTTCAATGTCGTGAGTATATACAATAGAATCAGCAGCACCTACAACAATCCCAAAATGATTGGTTGGAGATAATCCCAGCCCTGAAAATCCGATCTGTCGGAGGTCGTTTATCATATAATTGACTGCCTTCCTTGCCTTCATATTCATTTCTGACCATAGCTGCTGTCTTTTCATTCCTTTCTGCTGGTAGAAGTAGTTTTGATATACCATTGTTAAGACAACACCTAAGATGGCCATTGTTGTCAGGAGTTCTATCATTGAGAAACCTTTTTTCTTTTTCATAATTAACTCCTATCTGTGGCGTGAGATAATAACCCGTGAAGTATCAACTCTTGTTCCAGAGATATCCGTAGTAATAACAAGACACCATATTCGAGAACCAGAAGCATAAGGTTTATCCTCTTTATATTCAAAGGAATCAATCTTCATAATATTTTGCACAACCCTTCCCTTGACAGTATCAATACATTGATATATAATATTTCCTTCAGAGTATGTTTCCCATATAGAATCATACATTAACCTGTTCCCTGAAGTTGCGTCCTGCAGCTGTAGCATCCATCCTCTAAACTCTTCGAATCCCTTTTCTGATTGGACAGATAATTGCGCTTCCCTCTCGCTCTTAACGACTGATTTACTATTATGGGCAGAAAATAGCACTATACCTGTCATAGCAACAGAGAATATGAGCATAGAAGAGATGAGTTCTACTAAACTAAAACCTTTGTTTTTACTCATTTCTTTTCCACCTCCATTATCCCCAGTGGGGAAATATAAAAGATTAAAGTATCACCAGTTTCGGAATCACCAACACGAAATGTTCTTATATTGTCATCATCATCCACGGTTCCGTTTGCATTGACCGTAAGAACTATCGGAGACTTTGCTCCTGCGAAAATTAGATCCAGTTCTGGACGCAATCCTATTGAATCTTTAGTAGTGGATGCAGGGGTGTCCTTCGTGCAACGAAGGAACTCGTTAACCCTGTCAATTTCAATCTTGTAATCCCAACCATCGGTTATTGCATAACGATTGGTTCGCTGATAGAAAGCTCTGATTTTATTCTTATCCTCATCCAGCCGGGTCTTCTCAAAGGTTGACCTGAACCCTCCAATGGTTAACGCTGCAAGAAGCCCAACCACCGCAATTACGACCATTAATTCAATTATCGTAAATCCTTTATTCCTCAACATTCTTACCTCCTGATTTTTTACAATATACAATATTATTTTACACTATACAAATATTGTTCCAGAAGGTATCTATTTGTAGGTCAAGAGGTTATATTTTGCAATGTATGTAAATCATTTCATGACCGAGTAGACTGATTCACATTCCTTCGCAACTGTGAAGTAGGGCGTATGCAATACGCCCTACTACAATCGGGCAAGATATATCTTGCCCCTACGGGAAGTTAATGTAGGGGTCAGGTTCCCTGACCCTCCGGGCGTGGAGACCTCGCCCTACAGAGAACGCAGAGCAAGCTCTGCGTTTACGAGAAAGTAGCATGAACCACCTCTCCCTTATTGTTCCTCTTTTCTGCTCAGGCGCAGGTCAAATGAGGTTTTTGTTTCCCCTCCCCTATTGTCTTTTGCAATGAACTCAACACTGAAAGTAGTATCATTCTCTATTTTCGGTGCCTCCCAGAGCAATCGATCCCCTTCCAATCTCATTCCTTCTGGTGCCACTGCTAAAGATAGAGATACAGGATCACCATCCACATCCCTGACTTCTATTTGATAGTTCATCTCTCTACCGGTAATCGATGAAAGCGATGAGATTATCTCCGGCGGTGTGTTCTGAATGATGATCAAATCGGTTCTTGATTTGATACCCTTATCCACGCCATCAAAGGGGACTACCTCTGCATAGACCTTATCACCGGCTTTAAATTTATCGCCACTCAAGACCGAACCGGTTCCAACCTTTTCGTCATTTATGAACCAATCAGTAAGCAACTCCACCTCATCTCCATCAAAGTCATATACATCCGACTCAATAGAAAGGTCGTTTCCTTTCCTGGGACCGGATGGCGTTATCAGAACAGATCGTATCCCTGGTTCTTCATTATATATTATAATGGGGCCAACCTTTTTCTTTTCTACTCCTTGAATTGATATGGAACAGAAGATAGTATCACCTTTAGAGAAATGTTCGGGAGGAAGTTTACACCTGTTTATACCCTGACGCACTCCATTTACTGTCCAATTATATTCCGGATTCTTCTCTGATATAGCGGTAACCTTGATAATTATGGGTGTTGTTGTTGTTGGCTGGATAGGCGAAAAATTGGTTGCTACAATGGTTCCTTTCCCCTTTTTAGAGGTTGCGGAGGAGGGTTTACCTCCTCCGCAACCGATCATCAAAAGAAAAAGCAGAAAACCTATTCTTCCTTCCATTGGAGTATTCTCTTGAAAGAACCATAGCCAGTAAGTTGCTCAATCCAGACTGAATCCGAGGTTTGGTGAATCTTCAAGCCCTCCCCTTCCATATTGAAGCTGTATCGCGGAGCCTGTGGTATTCCGGAACCAATATCTTCAAATGGTGTTGCTCCTGCGTACCCTCCCGTTCTGATGTGAAATGAGTATTCTCTTGCAGCGCCACTTCCAGTTCCGCAAGGGTCACTGGCAGATGCCGGAACAGCCTCGAATGTAGCAAAGCACAGAGTATCAAGGAGTAGGGTAGCATAGGTGACTGTTTTCTCATCGGTGTGTCCGTAATCATCATATGAGATATACCAGCCCTTTTTCCCTGGAAAATCACTTCCTGGGTTAAATGAACCGGATGGTGATATCTTCTTGAGATTGGACTCCGTAAGCGGATAACTCTCCGAGGTCAGGGTATCCATTATCGCATAGAATCTGTTTTCTGTATTTTCTTTAAAGATCCTTGACCTATCACCTGTTCCATAGAACAACCAGAGACATCCGTATCCTGGGTCTCTCTGAATCAATGGCCTGAAGAAGGCTGGTTGCCATAGTGCTTCTTGGCCTGAGTTAGCAGGTATTGGAGGTTGAAATATACATCTCGCCCTCCAGGATGAAACATCCGGGTTCCGGGCATCCACTTTCCATAGTTGTCCTGCTATATCCGGTATATATAGAAGGTCCCAGCGGTTATCATATCTTGGATTAAGATTTATCATTGACCCGGCCGAGGCAAAGGGATATACCATCTTTGATTCATCTCCGGATGAAGCAGGGATATACCAGAAATTAGTTCCCATAGAAAGTCCATTTGTAGCAGCGTGATATATATCAATCGCAACAATGACATTACCTTTCAGTGAATCCGATGAGGTAGGATCATAGATATCATAGAGGGAATCTGGCCATTCTCCCCCTCCAAAAAAGGCAAAGAACCTCTCCACCGTATCTCCTAAGGCGTTGATGCTTCCTACCTTATAGATGACAGGAACAGATGTGGTAAGTCCAATTGTATCTTCATTAAAACTAAACAAGTGAGACATGCTGGAGGGATTGGTGATATCTAAGACAGTAATACCTCTGCCTCCTTCACCCTGAGGAACCATAAGAACAGTGTGCCATTCGTTCTTACTCTTAAACAAATCAGATGGATTGCTCGGGAACCAGACATCTGCTGCCATCGGGTCCGCATCCACATAGAACCTATGTGTGTCTCTAAGGGTTTTTACCAATGGAACGAAGTTTTCAGGTATCACGGCAAATAGTTCATGGCCGTTTGTGTCATCAAAGGCATGTAACATTCCATCATTTGCTCCGGCATAGATTACAGCGGTCCTTGTTGTATCCATCAAGGCTCTGTATTCACCGAAATCGTCGTCATGATAGAAGTAATTAGGTGATTTTATTCTGATAGGAGCCGAATGGAATATATCACTGAGATATGCAGTTGAATCCATAGTCTTTCTCCCGGAATAAACAAGACTTATTACTGTGTCTACATCTGCTGCGGATGCTACATCCAGAGCAGAAAAATTAAAGTTAGAGCTGTTAAAAGTCAACATTGAACCATTTTTTATCCCGTATATATTGCGGGTTGTCGGATTTCTAACAAAGAGGCTTTCACCTGCATCCCAATATACCAGTGAATCAGGTATAGAATCCAGCGCCATCCCTCCAGGAAGGAGTTTTATTGAGCGAAGATGCCCTTCCCAGAATGGACTTTCTATTGGAAGGAAAGATGCAAGATACATCCTTGCTTCATATTCCGAAGATAGGAATTCCTCCTGGATACTGGTGACTTCTCCCGCGGTAAAAGTCTTTGCTTCATTTATAATTGCTGCAAAGATTCTCCTGAGTGCATCAACGACCTCATCTGCATTTCTTGCATTATAGTAATGTTCTGTTCCACCATAGATTGCAATAGTATCAAGTGTCGCGATTTCAGGACCAAGCCCAACAACAAATGTCTTAATATCAGCCATCGTTGCAGTATCGCCACCATGGGCAGGGATATAGGTATATCTTAAGGATTCCGCTTCCCAATAACACTGATTCTTCATCCATTGAGGGGATGAAGAATTATAGGATGATAATTCTGCATCTTCACCCTGACTATAAGTATCCTGATCTATTCCATAGGTTGGTTCTCCATCGGTCAGTAGGATAACATAGTACCCTCTGCACCATTTTGCATTATCCGTCTTTGCCAGATCTGAATACCAGTATCTTGCACCCCGTAGAGCCGGAGCTATGGGTGTACCGCCAACAGCTCTCATCTCATCCTTTTCATTATAGTTGTTTATTTCTCTATCGAGCAATTTCTTTATGAGATTTATATGGGACTGGTTCTGCCCTGAGGCTTGAGATATCTCCACCCTTAACATACACTGGTCCTTTGCGTATGTCGTTGCCGTGCCATTCCACTGCAGTTCTGGATTGCCCCAGTGCCAATTCTCACCAGAATCCTGGTACCAGGATCTGTAATAACCACTGGTTGTTACATTGTTCTCCTGGTAGAATGTTGCGAGTCCCCATCTTATTTGCCCTCCGAATTCATCAACGATCTGGTACATTGCATCCTTCACTATATGCATTCTGGATTTATCACCGAACCTTGTAGTATCGCCGTTGTTATACCAATCAGAGGCATAACCATAAAACGGATGTTTTACATCATAACCGAGATATGTTACATCACCCCCTATTGTTCCATCACCATAGGTTAATTGTCCAGCCATATTCCAGGTCATACTTCCGGATGTATCCAGGATTACCAACACATCAGGTGATACAAAACGAGAGAAGAATTCTGCATCCTGCATGTGACTGCCCAGGTTTCCTACAATAAATAAAACAGTTAAAATAGTAAATAGTCTCTTCATTTTATCCTCCTAATGCTCTTCGATAGAGATTTCGTCCATTTTAGATGTAAAGAAAGAGGGGTCGAGTGAGGGATATGTAATAGATTTCAGTTTCCTGGTTGATACCTTTTTATCATTAATCCAAACTTCCATCTCTGCCGGCAATCTACCAAAACCCTCTACTACTTTCCACATTGAGATTTCATATCTTTTATTTCCTGCTTTGATACTCATTGGCAGTCTTGTGCTTCTTTCAAACTCAACTGAGTGATCATAACTGCCCCTTCCAATGAGTTTAAAACCCTCATCGTGAAGTTCCTCTATCACATATAAAAAACAATTATGACAACCAAAAAGGATATATGAGACGAAATACTTCTTACCGCAACCTATAAAGTTCTTACCATCATAGTAAGCAATAGTGTATTCTTTGAACTCTTCAATATCCCCAATGTTCCTCTTTTCTATCTGAAATTCATCTCGACTTATGCCCCCTGGTCTCACAGGCTGAAACTCCTCTTCCCCTTGCATTTTTTCTCTTTTGAATATTGGAATTCTTTCCTGAATCAATATCTTTTTCCCTGATTTAGTAATCACCATAAACATATCACCCTGCTGGAATGTGACCTGTACCGTTCTATTGTACCTTTGAAATATTCCTTGCTCAATTGTCTGGGTAATTTCACCAATTGATATTGAAAAGACAAGCAAT
This sequence comes from Caldifarciminota bacterium, assembly GCA_023131835.1. GTDB lineage: Bacteria > Hydrothermota > UBA3072 > UBA3072 > UBA3072 > JAGLZA01. The sequence goes on along the minus strand of JAGLZA010000190.1, from coordinate 12,822 downwards.
AATATCATCAAACACCTCCTTTTATTTAATACATTGTATGGCCCATAGAAGTTTCTCCTACAGGCATCCACCAGGCTGCTGCCACCTGGATTGTCTTTTGGGCGCATGGATTTTCTTTACCTATTATACCTGCTGTCTTAAAATCGAAGACCCAGGAACTACCCATTCCGCCCAGGGATACCGGACCATAAGGATTTACTCCCGAAGCATCATCATGAATCATAGGTATTGGTGCGATAACATATGATTTGGTGGAATCGTCACCAGCATAAACTCTGTTAGCGGCTTCTTTATTTCCGGAAAAGTATATTGAATCGGTGCAAATAATATTGTCCTTTATCAAATTCAAATCAGGAATCATAGAAATCATATAATCACTACCACTCTCTGCCAATTGTAATGTTTCTATTCTTTTAACCAGATTCAGGGTAGCGGTGATATCGCTTGTTGTCATCAGAACGGTCGCTGTAGTCAAAACGGTCAGGATAGTAATAATCCAGAGAACGATTATCATAGATATACCATCATTATATTCTCTATTCATTTTTACCTCCATTATGGTCTTTCATTCCTGAGGGCTGCTAACCCCTGATAGGTGATAGTTAGGGAATCAACACCATAGTGATGCTTCAATATCAGGTTATATTCTATCGTTGCTATTGGGTTGCTGCCAGCAGGTAGTATCCATTGTCCGGATGCATCCACTTCAGTAACAGGTGGCACTACAATGGCATCATTTATATCCGTATATATAAACCAGAGTGAATCAACATAATTCAGACCAAAATCACCGTCTACATATAGGGTATCCCCACTCCAACTAATATTATGGATATCTGCTGCATCAACAATTCCCGGATTTGCACCATCTCTATCATGGGTATAGACAATGCTGATTGTATTTCCCGAAATAATTCCAAAACTCTCTGAGGCACCGGTAGTTCCTGTATATCCGATCATCCTGAATTCCTTAGCCATATAAGTAGTTGCTTTCCTGGCTTTCATATTCAGTTCAGACCATTGACGCTGCTTTCTCATACCTTTCTGCTGGAAGAAGAAGTTCTGATAGACCATAGTCATTATAATACCAAGAATGGCAATGGTAGATAACAGTTCAATAAGCGAATATCCTCTATTCTTCATCCTCCCTCCTATCTATGCTTTGAGATTATTATATTGAATGAATCAGTAGTATTTAAAGAAATGTCTCTTGAAATGACCAGCATTTCCATTCGCGAACCACTGGCAGAAGGAGATATAGAAGAGTCAGGTATAAATGACTTGAGCACCACAGTACTTGCTACTTTTTTTACTGCATTTGTATCTGCATAAATAATATCACCTGTAGAATGGTCGTTCCATATTGTATCAAACCTTGTTGCGGAGAATTGCAACAACCAATTTCGAAATTCCTCAACAGTTTTCTCCTGTATAATAGCCTTCTGTGCCTTCCTCTCGCTTTGTAGGTTTGACCGATTGTTATGTGCAGAAAAGAGCACTACTCCTGTCATAGTAATAGAGAAAATCAAGATGGAAACTATGAGCTCTACGAAGGTAAAACCGCTATTTTTTTTCATTGTACCTCCATCACCCCAATGGGTGAAATATAAAATAAAAGTGAATCTCTTCCAGTCTCCGTATCGAGTATTTTAAATTGCCTTATGCTATCGTCATCATTTACGGTCCCATCTGCATTGACCGTAAGAACTATCGGAGATTTTCCTCCGGCGAAATTCAGATCCAGCTCTGAGCGTAATCCTATTGAATCTTTAGTGGTAGCAGAAGGAGAATCCTTCATGCAACGAAGAAATTCGTTATTTCTGTCTATTTCAATCTTGTAATCCCAACCATCGGTTGTTGCATAGCGATTGGTTCTCTGATAGAAAGCCACAACTTCATTCCCCGATTGCTTCAGCCTACTCTTATCGAAAGTGATCTTGAAGCCCCCAACAGTAATTGCTGTAACCACTCCAATCACTACAACTACAACCATTACTTCAATTACTGTAAAACCTTTATTTCTTATCATTTTTACCTCCTTACTTCTACTATATACAAATACTATTCCAAAGACTATCATTTTGAAAATCAAGGAGATATATTTTAAATGTATGTAAGTCATTTCATAATTATGTAAAATCTTTCACACTTTTTAATATTTTTTATATTTTTTATCTATTTTTATAAATATTTATCTGGATATTTTGTTCTTTTTTTACAAATTTAAATAATATTGAACAAATGTGGACTTTTCTCACTACTCCCCCGCCCATTTTTTTACCGCAGATAAACGCAGATCTTTACCACAAAGACACCCCGATACGGTCGATTCCTCCCTACGGGGCAGGCAAAGGACACAGAGAAATTAATGTGTTGGTCGGTTGGTCAGTTAGTGAGTTGGTGGGTAGGGGCAAGATATATCTTGCCCTCTGTAGGAGCGACATCCCTGTCGCGATATTTGTAGGGACAAGGTATACCTTGTCCTTTCGGATGTCATTGCGAACTCCTCTTCCTGCCCGACTCCAGTGAAGCAATCTCTATCTTTTCGCATAATCATAGAGAAACAATCTCTTGAAATTGAGATTGCTTCGCCTGGGATGAGCAAGATGTTGAACTCGCAATGACAAAAGTAATGCCAGGTGGAGAGCATATGGTTTACTAAATACAAGATACTTGGTTCTTAAGACTAAACAGGCTTTTCCTGAAAAATCAACTAACTAAAATGGAGAAGAACCTAATTTTCTAAACCCAAAATCCTAACCCCTAAATCCCAAATTACCCCTCGAATCCTCAATCTTCACTATTTGTGTTTTTCAGAGAGAAAAAGGGAGAAAGAGAATCTGGTAGGGGCGTTCAATGAGAACGCCCCTACGGGAAATCAATGCAGGGGTCAGGTTCCCTGACCCTCTGGGCGAGGTAACCTCGCCCCTACAGAGAACGCAGAGCAAGCTCTGCTACTCCGAAAATCTGGTGGGAGGGCTCGTCCCTACAAGAAATCAATGTAGAGGGTCTGGGGCGTTCTCATTGAACGCCCCTACATTTCTTTTGTGGGAGAGCCCTTCCGGGCTCGATAAAGTGGGCGCAAAGCCCGCTCCCACAAGATAGATTACCTGATTAAAACTGCCTTCCGGGTAAATTGGTTATCGTTTGCATCCATCCTGATGAAATACACACCGGAAGCAAGTTTCTTTCCGCCTTCACTTCTTCCATTCCATTCTACCTTATAATACCCGGGGCGTTGATGTCTGTTTACCAATGATACAACTTGTCTGCCTGTTACATCGAAGATTGCCAACTTAACATCTGCTTCTTTCGGTATAGCATAGCGGAATATAGCAGTTGTATGAATGGGATTTGGGGTTATCTTGAATAAGGCAAACTCTCCTGGTTTATTATCCGTATGCTCTGTTACCCCAGCATATCTTTCAAGATTTCCAATCTCCCAGGATAGGAGAGCCGGGTCAGAAGAGGCCTTTGATACAGGGGCATAGATGAGTCCAATGATCCTTACTGTATCATATACCAATGTATCCAGATTGGATATTCCCAATGTTCCTATCTTTGTCGAGGTAAAGATACCACTGGAATTGCCTGGAATATCAGGATCCGGAACTTTATACCATACACCATTAGAAAGGTACTCTAACTGAATACCCATAGAGTCCGATGAACTGGATTTTTCCCAGAAGATATCTCCCCAACCATAAGTGAATCTGTCATACCCTTCTATCAGCCAGTTATAGACCACGGGAATACTTGTTATTCTGCCACTATCAGTTGCACCAGGATTGGGAACCATAAGCGTTATATCATCTACCCACCAATCTGTTCCATTATATTCCTTATATCTGAAGGCAAGGTAGAGGGTATCTTCACCACAGTATTGTGAAAGATCTACTATCTTTTCTTGCCAGACATCTTCAAGGCCTGGGCCTACCTCCTCTACTTCTGTGAACGTAGAGCTATCTGTTTGACTACTTGTTGATGCAAAGAGTCCCCAATATTCATACCAATTCGTTACATAATTGCCTCTCTGGTAGAAAGAAAGGGTGCAGGAAGATGCGCTGGATAGGTCTATCCTCTTTGTTACCAGCCATGTATCCACTGTATTAGAGCCATCATAGTGGACCTTTGCTGAATAGGTCCCTGAGTATGCATAATCACTGGATTGTTCCCACTGACGAGTGGATATACCGAATTTAAAAACCGTCCAATCAGATGGAGGCCATCCTCCCTCAAATCCTTCTAAAAGAATGGTATCCTGTTCAACTCCTCCGGGGGTGAGTATTACCGAATCTCCCTCAATCTTCGTTCCTTCAAGGGTATTTTGAGAAAACTGAACATTCTTTCTCTGAACCCAGGAAACAGTATTATCAGGCAGAAGTGTATCTATTGAAAAACTCCTTCTATTACTAAAGGAACTCCAGTATCCTGAACCATTGGGGTCCCTTGCCCTAACCCTCCAGAAATAGGTTTCGTTATCAGATAAAGGAGTTGTGAATGTGAAGGAAGCGGTATTGCCAGATGCAAAGAGATTCGTAGTTGATGAATCAGGATTGCTGAAATTCGGATCAGTATCCCAGAAGATTCGATATTCTACATCCTCTCCTTCAGCATCAGTGGAAACAAATGACAGTGTGGGAGTCTGATTATAAATACTTGCGTTATCAAAGAGGGATATAAGGACTGGTTTACCGGGCGGATAATTGCCACTGAAAACAGTAAATCCAAGAGGGTAACACCAATCTCCCCATCCCCTATCATTTTCCCCTCTAACGGTTAAATAAAACTCCCCAAGAGGATGGTTGTCGAAATCAAATGAGGTAACGCTAACTGTGTCGAGCACTGTATCAGTCCCAAAGATACCGATGTTTGTAATATCATCTATCCAGATGTCAGAACTTGTAGATGATGCGCAGAGTCTGAATCGATAAAATATTGTGGCAAGAGAATCTCCGAAGACCGAATCACAAAAAGAGCGAAGGTCCACTGATTCCTCTATCCATCCCCCGGAATTTCCCGCATAATCACAAACTTCATACCAGTAGCGTCCATCCTCGGAGATCTCAAAGTATCCGAAATGCGAATTAGTAGAGATGTCGTAATTTATCCAGTAGGTCACTGCTGAAGGAGATGGAAATGGATATTTTGTTCTCATAAGACTGGTATATCCGCCTCCGCTATTGTTTGAATAAAAAGAATAACTCCCTGAATGGGCACTACTGGTGACTCTACTGAAGCCATCCATTATCCAGAATCCCGAACTACTTTCTGCCCCATCAAATTCATATGAGAGATTACTGAACTCACGAAGAATGTAGGAAGAGGCTTCAGGGTCCCAGGATAATGGATGCCAGGATACGGTAAAATTGGGAGAGACTGTGTCCGGAAGAAAATCAAATCCTAAGACAACCCGTTCTCTCCTCTTTAGAGAATCCTCTATCTGAAAAGCATTGTCAAGAAGCCAATAGACTGCATCAAAATTCTCATGGATAATCTGTGGTAAATTGCTTTCCGAAGGTGCAAATGATGCACACATCTCAAGAGTATATGGAAGGGTCATTTGACCCAATTTGAATAAGGAGTATCCATAGGCAAAATCAGTCTCATCTCCTACTGTTGGATATAGGTCTGAGGATTGCTGTGGCGTATAGGTTCCACTGGATTGACAGGAAATGAGATTCGCCATCGCTGTTCCTACCCAGGAAAGGAGATCGTCATCCGGCGCTTCATCATATGTATGGCCAAAGGGCCAGAGCACGAGTTCTGAGTAGGTATGATAGGTGATGGAAGCGATAAATTCATGATTTTTTCTCAATTCCACAATACCCTGTGGACCTGCTTCGCTTACCTGACAGGGTCCCATATAGGTCTCACTGGAAGGGGAATTAGAAGCACCATGGGGTGTTCCCCAATTTCCCTCCCCTGCCGTATCCGGATAACCCCAGTGGTTCCTGTTAGGGTCAACGCCATAGGTCCCTGAAGATGAGAAATATCGGCGATTCTTTCTCCACCAAGGATTTCCATCATCATGTGAATATTTATAACCATCAGGATTTACACAGGGAATAAACCATATTTCAAGATTCTCCACGAATGCTTTGATATCAGGGACATTATTCATATATCCTGTAATCAGGGTATCCATTATAAATAAAGGCATAACTACCGCTGGCCATTCACGCGCATGGTGTAAACCCTCAAAAAGCAATTCTGGTTCATCCTCATCAATACTTGCATTGTCAGAGATCTTTAGAGCCAGGATAAGCCTTCCCTCATAGGTTGGTGGACCAACAGTATCCAGTTTGGTTATAGAAGGATAATTATTGGCAAGAGAATAGATAGAATCACGAACCTCAATCCAGGTAGGATACGCAAGAGCCCTGGAGCGGAAATACTTATCCAGATCTTCAATAATGATGATATATTCAGAGGGAAGGAGTTTTATATGTAATTGTTCTTCATCGACTACAACCTCATAACCCTCTTTGGTTCTCTTTTCCACCGGAGGATAATCAAGTTTCCTCAGTTGTGACTCCGTTGGAACCCTTATCAACATAGATGCTGATATTAAAAATAATAACATCTGCCCTCTCCTTTTATTTGGTTATATGTAGGGGTCAGGTTCCCTGACCCTCTGGGCAGGAGACCTCGCCCCTACAGGAGGGCAAGATATATCTTGCCCCTACAGTTATCGTATCAACACCGCCTTCTGCGTGAATTGTTTACCTTTTGCACTCATCCTGATGAAGTATATACCAGCCGGAGAATCATTCATATCTACTCTCCTTGAATACCAGCCAGCTTCCTTCTTCTCGGCTAAATGCTTTATTTCCCTTCCTATGCAGTCATAGATACTAAAACTTACCAGCGCTCTCTCAGGTAAACTGTATCGTATATCAAACCCGTTGTTCAATGTAACTGCTGACATTTTCATTGAATAGACATCAGGCAATTCAACTTTTTCTCCAATGCCAGCATAGTACTGCCAGTAATAATTAAAGGCTGTATCTGAATTTTCCTGTAGTTCAGAGAGATTACTACCTCCGACCAACGTAAAAGCGACTATTACTGAATCACCAGGAGAAATATCATAAGGACCAGTAGAGGCATTTACTCCATAGTCGGCTGCAGTAGTGGAGGTATCCCTGTATTTACTTCCATCCATAAAAAGAAACATCAGAGAATCGGGCATTCCACTCCAGGGATACACATCATCCTGATTGTACTGGAGACTTACTCTCCTCTTTATAGCTGAACTATCCTCAAGGACACGGAGACCGTAGTAAGAACCACCGCCAGAAGGAACCATAAAAGCCAGACTCCTGTTGGTATCAACACCGCCTATATCACTGGAGCCATTTATATCAAGATCCAGGAAGATGCCCGAGTAAAGTCCATTGATTGGAGAAGAAGATGTATTTTTTATAATATACTTCAGGATAACAAAATCATCACCACCGGGATTACTCCATGACCAACCTATCTGCTCTACAAGAAGGCCCTTACTGGTAGGGTTACCACTGTCATCGAATATTGCAATGCTATTTTGTTCACTATATCCGCTTACCCCCATCCTCAACAACCCATCAGGAGATGAAGTCGTAACCCAATCTGCTTTCTCGCCGGTTGGTGCATTAAAGAATCTATCAGATACCCAGTTGATATCCGTGCCACAGGCAAAACTACCTACATATAGTCCATTGGAACCAGTAGATGGATATTTCCATCCTACCCCTCCACTCATTGCACTCATATAACCAATGGAACCCTGTCTCGTTACTGTAAGAACAGTATTTCCAATATCATGATTTGCCCAATCTACACCCTCTATTCCTACACGACCATCATAACTCACAGTATCAACCATACCTCCGTTATAGGTAAATGCTATATCAAAAGAAACCGGATGTCCCTGAGGTGTTGATGCATCGGAAGTAACTATGAATGGATTGGAAGCATTATTTTCCTGCGTGGCCTGAGCTATATTTCCATAATTGGAATTACCACTGTTGATTGTAATGTATGAATCAGAACTCAACAGGGTTGCAGAAACATCAGATGCATCAAGATGGCCGCTGTTTTTAATACTCACGATGAGATTTATCTGCTCTCCAGGGTCCCAGATCCCATCATTATTACCAGGACTATCATCGATTGAATCACTCTCATAGGCAAGTTCAGGAGCATAAACAATATAGGAAGGATGGGAAACCACAATCGAATCATATATATCATGGGTCGTAAAGTCAAAAGAAAGAACATATAGGTCAGGAGCATTGATGGATACATCGAATGCATAAGCAGGGCTCCCTCCCACTGAATCACCAGCAGGTATATTACCAAAATAAGCACTATCCTGGGTGACTGTAATATAAGGATCAGATATTGAAAGGATACCATAAACACTTTGAGCACCCTGTTCACCTATATTCTTTGTCCAGATCTCAGCAGAAGTAGATTCACCCGGATTGATTAATGTATCAGTACCAGAGATTATCTCACTATGATTATAGATCGGATAGGGTCTATTCACAGATATCACAACAGCAGAACCTTCGTAAGGTTTGTAGTTTGGTTTTGTTGCAGTTACCCACATTGTATCGCCAACAACGCTGGGATTAGGATGGAGTGTTACCTGTCCTGAAGCATTAGTCCACCCTCTTACCCACATCGACGCTTCGCTCTTACACCATAAACATACCCTTGTAGAATCTACTGGACTGCCAGATGCGGTTACTGTTACCGTAAAACTATAAGCTCCTATAGGTATTGTAGAGTTATGAACCCCCATAAGGCTAACTATGGAATCTCCGGTAGGATATAAAGGTAGTTCAGGATCACCGAGGGTATTTGAAGACTCTCTTGACCACACAGCTGCATCATCAGAATGACCGGCTATGTAATTAGATGTTACATAATTCCTTGCATGCAACCAGGCTTCCTGGAAGTGTCTGTCACTTCCCCATACCCATTGATAACGGTAAAAGTCCGTGCATAATCCTGATGACCTTGACTCATTCTCGGCATCCCATGCTCCACTCCTGCTACCAAGTCCATAACGGGTATTACCCTGCAGCGCAACCACACCACCATTGGGATTGTTTATATATGCCTCACAATAACAATCCGCTGTATGGTCCATCTTGTTCGTTAAGCAACATATCTGTGATAGTATCGGGGTGTTGGGAAAGTTGGTAAAGCCGGATACATCACTCGCTGCATTCCCTGTCCAGGAGGTCTCTGACCCATGGCCTATGAAGTGATGATACCTTATACCAGATTGACACATTGCATTCAACTGCGCAGTCGTATGGGTATTGGTGGAGTATCTTATTGAATCCACCCAGGGAGAAGGTGTCTGAACTGCTATCGTATCTGCAGGTATATCACCTGTCCAGTCACTCCATAACTGATAGACAGGGATATACATCACAGGGTTATTATATCCAGGGTTCATATCCTCAAAAACAGGGTCTTTCTCGTGTCTTAAGGTCTTCTTTACGAATGTCTGTATATCAGTATGGTTATCCACAGGTATCCTTGATACCATTACATCCTCTAACTCCGCTGCACCCGGATCACCAGGCTCGGTCCCATCTAAATAGAGGTCTGTCTCTGCATAGTAACGGTCTGATATTGGAGGATCAGAGGTATAATCAGCCCTCATCTGAGCCATTGGAAGGATTTCTCCGGCACTGGGATCATAAGGGTCACCGGACATAAGAAAATACATCGTCCCCCAGGTTGTCTCTGCATCCGCAACAAACTGGGCTATCTTGTTCGTATCACCACTCACTGGATACTGACTGTATATCCACTCTAGTGCAACCGTTTTCGGATTCTTTATCCCCTTCTTCTCTTTCCAGTATAGCAGTGAATCGAATTCTGCTGTGTCTGCAGCAGGGGCAATGACTACATATTCCACTGTATCTGCTGGCAAGCGACCTGAAGCCCTGTAACTTATTTTCAGAGGAGGTGTAAACCTTATTAGATCCTCCGGATTACAAACCATCTCTCGGACAGATCTACTGAATATCCTTATCTGTTCCTCTGTCATCCTCTGGACGGGAACCCTATTACTCTCATATTGAATCTCTAATACGATGTCTGTATAAAGGATCAACCTTCCCTCTGCAGGGATATACTGGAGCGGATAGACCATATAACCACCTATCCTGTATCCGGAGAGAGAACTCGTTGCATTCAATCTGACTAATTTCCCTGGAAATGGTTCAATGGAATTGTACACCGCCTTATTCGGCTTGTTGAATTTGGGATTCGGATTGCTGAATGCAACCTCCTTCTGAACAGGATAAAGGTTATATTCACCCTGTATCTCTACACTCCTGGAAGACACAACCTTTATATCTGTTATAGTTGCCCCCGGAGGAAGGAGGACTGAACGTCCGACACCTCCTATGGATGGTGTTCCGGGTGGGGTCATCCCAAAAACAACGGCAGAACGCACCCCAAGGTCCACTATATCGTATTCTAACTTATCAGGGTCAAGTGGATCTGTGATTTTGTGAAATTCCAGGTTTCCGGGATTAACCATGAGATGCATCTCCATAGATTCATAAGCAATAGCTGAAAGACTTAACAGGACAACAAACAAGACACATTTTCGCATAAAGCCTCCTTTCGATTTTATAAAATAAGGGCGTATTTCCATACGCCCTTACCTCTACACTCTCTTTTTGCACGAAAGAAGTAGGGGCAATTCATGAATTGCCTCTACTCCAGTTTCCGTATTTTCGGATTCGATAAACTGAACCCATACAATATTCTATCGTATCAATAGCGCCTTCCGGGTGAACTGCTTACCATTTGCGTTCATCTTGATGAAGTAGACACCAGCCGGAGAATCACTCATATTTATCCTCATTTGATACCAGCCAGCTTCCTTTTCCTCTGATATATGCTTTATCTCCCTTCCTGTGCAGTCATAGACCTTAAAGGTTATATTTGCCTCTTCTGGTAAGGAATACCTGATGATAAAGCCCTGACCCGTTGTTATTCCTGGTGCGGTCATCGAATAAACATCTGGTATCGCTTCTCCTGCTTCTATACCAGCAGAATAGTCTGTATAGGATACGGTTATATCATCTATATACCATCCAGGATACTGAACAGAACCATCCGAACCAAAGTGGAACTTAAGGGTAATTGTAGAATCTATATACTCACTTAGATCCCTTGTTACCTCTTCCCAATATCCCTGGTTATGACCAGTGTAACAGGAATCCCCGGGTATTCCCTGATTGGAACTATAAGCAGTATCATTATATGGCGGATTCAGTGAACCAAGAACTGTAAATGCTCCTCCATTCACCGATATCTTTACATTCCCTCCGTCATAGCGATTCTCTGTATCAAACCAGTGCCAGAAAGAAAGTATGGCACCGGGTGCACCAGTAAGGTCTATATTCACCGTTGTCAACTCTGAGTTGGAAGAACTGGAATAATTACCTGCAAGAACAGTTGCCCAGAGGTTTACTCCTGAATGTGCTCCCGATGGACCGGCTGTGGATGTCCCCCACTCCCAGTCTCCTGTTGATGTATAATCACCACTGTCTGCCTCGAAGTCTTCCTCATATAGGATAATCAAAGGATAGAGACCAAAGTCCATCTGGAGATTACCTGTTATGTTTACACCACTTATTACTGAATCTGCATATCCTTCCCTTGATGCTGTTATATCATAAACTCCGTCATATAGATTCGGGATCAGGTAATTACCACTCGCATCCGTTGTATCTACACGAATATATGTACCTGATTTTGCAGTAACTATTGCCCCTTCATCATTGGGTTGATTGAATGCATCTACATTACCATAAAGGGTATCACTGCCTTCTGGTTCTAATGCAAGGAGATAATCGGCTGTATTCTCTACAAGGTCCTTTGCATCATTCGTATCACTCAAGGCATCCAGATTGAATGCATAGAATACTATCTGACCACTCTCTACAGGTGTCGTTGGATCATAACAAAGAATCCCTGCATCATCGGGATAACTGTTTGTTCCGTAGATGAGGTGTGCGTCACTATCAAGAACAACTGCATCCTCATCCCCATAACCAGTATATGAAATACCTAATGTGGCAGGTAAGACATTGGGAATATTGGTCAATGGATGGGCAGCATCCTGCTTTGGTAGATTACCCGCATTATCACTATCCCAATCCGTTATATGTAAGACCTGATATCCGAAACTCGTCCCATCCCAATCATATCCTACCTCACCACCCTCTATCAGTAATTTACCATTCTTATTCACCCAGTTTATCAGTTTTATGGTGATATCATTTGCACTCAAGGTTGTTGTATTCGCACCTGAGGTTACAACAAGGAAGTCATAAGAATTCCATTCCGATGTATCGGTTGCAGTGGTTGTGGTCGTGTCTACACTGTAACCAAATTCGGTAAGCCATTGATAAAACTTATCTACAGAAGCACGTGCCTTGGATTCTGAAGGCAAACCTTCCTTTTTTATTCCCTTTAATTCCTCTTCCTTATTAAGAATATCCCCTTTGGAACCACTATCGTCTATCACGAGAATCATCCCGGACGTGGTATCCATTACAAAGTTTACCTCAAGGGAAGCAGTATTAAGGTCTATTATCGTATCTATGGGAATATGATGATAAGACTTTACCATAAAACGATAGACAAATTGGGGTAGAACTACCGAATAACTACCTCCGGAAAGTGAATCCGTTGTGGTTGTTTCGTATAAGGAACCATCATCCGTACGGTAAATGAATATCTCTGATGTTAATGGGTTTCCACTTCCTACTTCTGTTACTGTTCCGTAAA
>JAGLZA010000019.1 GCA_023131835.1 Caldifarciminota bacterium | reverse complement strand
GTTCGTGGGGTTCGTGGAGTTGAAAAGAAGTCCAGCGTCGTCAGTCATGAGTCGTGAGTCGAAGATAAAGACAAAGAGTTGGTGGAGTTCGTGGGGTTGGAAAGAAGTCCAAAGTCCAAAGTTCACAGCCCAGAGTCGTGAGTCGGGGTCAAGGGGTTGGTGGGTTGGTCGGTTCCTCCCAGACCTCAACTGGGATTAGGATTTAGTACAAACTGTGGGGTCGGTGCTTGACTTTTGACAGTAGCAATAAAGGTCCAAAGGGATTGAGGGTTCAAGAGTTCTGTCCTCGATAGATTGTTTCAATAATAAATGTATGTTTTACACCCCAACAGGAAAAATAAATCACTAACAGAATAGAAAGGAGAATGCGCGGGATCAAGTTCCCCCACGCCGATAGAGACATTATCTGAGGGTCATGTTCAATTAACCCCATAGTTAAAGTTATAATTGTGCTAATAACAAAGAACGAGGAAATTATTAATACAAAAATCCTTACAGCATTTATTAATAATAGAATACCAATCCCTATTCCAATTAAAATAATAGAGCTCACTACACGCGTAATACTAAAAGGGTAATGACTACCAGAAATATAGAAAATTGATGAATATAGATTAATTATTGCTGAAATTATATAATACCAACCAAAAAATGAAATTCCATATAAACGATGAGAAGGTAAATGTATAAACTCTAATGATATATCTTCACGGATAAAAATAAGAATTGCAAAAACAATTGAAATAGCTGTTCCAATTATTGAATAAATAATTTGGATATTTATTAGAGTCAAGAAGAATCCCAGGAATGAAGGATATGAAGCAAGAACGAAGTGCGAAATTTTAATCTTATAAAGCCTTTTTTCTAAATCCTGATTCTCTGGATATTTTATTATAAACAAGGGGTAAGAAATGTAATAAGTAGAAAATATAACGAAGCCAGATAGGAGAAGTTTAAAATGTTTAAGAAGATTGAAATCAGCTATTTCAGAAAAAATAAAGGACAAAACCAGATAAGTTAAAGGAATTCCAATTCCAACAAGAATTAAAATAACCTGACTGGATTTTTTATCAGGTTTCACTTTATTCTTCAATCATTTTTCTTCCTTCAATTGTTCTTTTATCCCTTGGAATTTTTTGTAGAATTTCTTGCCCAGGGATTTGTCAAATTTCAACAACCATTTTTTTATGTATTCTATGTCATACTCAGAGTTTTTAATCATTATTTTCTCTACATCCTCAATATCCCTTGGTCTTCCCGAGACTATTTTGTGTATTATTATGTCTTCAATAGAACCAAATTTTACCGTATGATTGTCAAACTTCACATCAACCGCCCTTTTGATTGCTTCTCTTTCATATACCGAAAAAGAGAAGATGAAATCAACCCTAATGCCTGTCTTTTTATCCATTACAGGTAAAACCATTGTCCCTTTTACAAAGTCTTCGGGATTCTTCACGAGAATATTCATTGAGAGTTTATCCACCAGTTCCTTTATTTTTTTATACTCTTCCGGACCAACTCCAAGCGTTATATCAATATCTTCTGTGAGTCTTGGTTCTCCATAGTATAAAACAGCCTGCCCCCCAATAACCATATAGGGAATATCCTCCTCGGAAAGTTTCCCGGATATTCTTATGAGTAATTCCTTAAACACTGTTTACTACCTTTGCGATTTTTATATCTACTTCAATACCTTCAAGGGGATTTTTTAGAGGAAATACACCAAGATATTTAGCCTCTCTATACATAGCATCAAGAATTTTATATTTTTCATCTAAATCTCTATTCTGCTTCTTCTCGTATTCTCTCTCGAAATCTCTGAGTTGCTTACTATTCTTTATCACTTTATCTCCTTTATCCCTTCAATCATTTTTCACTTTATCAATATATAATGAATAAAATTTTAGCCCGGATAAAATATTCCTACATTTCATATTCGATTTAATCATTGTTTCTGATATTTTAGGGTATTTCAAGAAAAAAGTCAATGGGGTTTTTTATTGGGTTCGTGGGGTTCATGGGGTTCATGGGGTTCATGGAGTTCATAGGGTTCGTGGAGTTCATAGGAAGTCCAGAGCCATGAGTCATGAGTCCTGTGTCATGAGTCGAAGATAGGATTTAGGGATTAGGATTTTGGGTACAACCCGACCCTCACTAAGGAAGAGGGCAAGACATGTCTTGCCCCTACATTTTTGGATTTGATGAATAAAATGGGTTCAAGGGTTGAGATGTGGGTTTGTTGCGTTATTTGCGTCTTTTACGTCAAGCGTTGGGCGTTTGGGCGACTCACCGCAGTTTGTGAGTTTGTGTAAAAATTCTTGCATTTTTCTTAATTTTATTTATAATTGCATAGTAGAAAGTAATAAATTTAAGGGGGGAGATGTCGCAGTTAGCTGGCATTATTAATGATTTAGAGCATATTCTTGTTGAATTTATGGTAGTTTATAATGAAAGTTCGTGAAGTCATTAAAATGATCGAAGCCGATTGATGGTATCGCGTTGCAATGAAAGGGAGTCATCGACAGTATAAGCATCCTACCAAATCTGGGAGAGTGACTATTACTGGGCATCCAAGCTATGATTTAACTCCAGGAACTCTAAATAGCATCTTGAAGCAGGCACAATTAAAGAAAAAGGAGGGGAAATAACTATGTATCGTTTTCTTGTAATCATCGAAAAGGCAAACGGGAACTATTCGGCATACTCTCCTGATTTGCCAGGTTGTGTAGCAACTGGCGAAACTTGTGAAGAAGTGGAAGAGAATATGTATAAAGCAATCGGAATGCATTTACAAGGTTTAGAAGAAGATCATTTACCAATTCCCAAACCACAAGCCACTGCAGAATATATCGTTATTAAATAAGTGTCAAATAGCATAATATCATGAAGGTCGGGGTAAAGGGGTTGGTGGGTTGGTGGGTTAGTCGGTTGGTCGGTTCCTCCC
>JAGLZA010000189.1 GCA_023131835.1 Caldifarciminota bacterium | reverse complement strand
GAATAACAATATCTTTGACAGGATTAACGGGATTTACCCGCCCGCCTCGTCTGAGTCCAAGCGCTTGAATTTCGCATAGTTGGTTAAAGCGAGTGCGATGGCGGGCAGGCATGTTTTCTTTCTTTTCTTACATCCTGATCATCCTGTAAATCTTGTCAAAAAAAGCTTAGAATTCAATAAGTTGGGATGCCTCCTGGCATGTAACCCAGGAGGGCGGAGCCCGCCCAAAGGTTTCTTCACGCCATGCAAGAAAACAACCTGATAAGCATTCAAGAAGTTAGTAACCTGCTCAAGGTCCCAAAGCCCACCTTGCGCTTCTGGGAGAAGGAGCTTGACGGCATTCTGGCGCCACTGAGAACCAACGGGGGACAGAGACGCTACACTGTTGAGAACATTGCCGTCATTGAAGAGATTCAAAAATTGAAAAGCAAAGGGATGAGTCTGCCTGAGATCAAGAGGAAATTCAGCAATAGCCACAAAGGAGGCAACCCAAATTCAAACAACGTTGATCTTCTCGCAGAGAGAGTGGCAGAGATCGTGAAGGTGGAAGTTAATAGGTTTTTTGAAGGTGAAAATGACACTAATGAATAAAAAGGTAGTTGAAAATAACTTCCAAAAATACTCAAAAACTTCTTTAAGGATTCAACCGTTATGGAAATAGAGCAGATATTGAAACAGGGTGAAGGATACTTTACCGCTGGTAATTTGGAAGCGGCAAAAGGGTGCTTCCAACAAATATTGGAGAGCGATCCGAACCATATCGAAGCTCTTAACAATCTCGGGGTGATCAATCACGCAAAGGGGAACGTAGAGGGAGCTGAAAACTACTTTTTGAAAGCACTTGCCATCAAAGAAGGCTATTTGGATGCTTTGTTAAATCTTGCGGACTTATATCAGAACGCCGAGCGCTGGAAAGAGGCCGCGATACAATTAGAGAAATTTATAAGTATAAACAATCATGACTACAATGTCTTCAATCAGCTTGGTCTGGTTTACCTCGAGATGGATGATACCGTGAAAGCACTGCCAGTCCTAAAGAAATCTCTAGAATTAAATCCCGAACAGAAAACTATAAAAGATTCCCTAAGTGCGCTTACACATTCGACGGAAAAACCAACAGCACCCAGGGTAATATCTCGTAATAGACGGCCCACTGTCTGTATTGGACTACCTGTCTATAATGGTGGCAATTTATTAAGTCAGGCGATTGAGTCTATTCTATCTCAAGATTTCGAGAATATACAATTGATAATTTCCGACAATTGTTCGACAGATAATACAGAAGAAGTATGTCTAAAATATCAAACAATGGATAAAAGGATAAAATATCATCGATTAGAAGAAAATTTGGGGATTGAACCAAATTTTAAAAATGTGTTAGGACTCTCCAGTGCTCCCTACTTTATGTGGGCATCCCACGATGACATGCGTGAACGAACATTTATTACTAAATGCTTGGAAAGGATTGAACAAGATCCTTCAATAGCTCTGGTTTACCCTCGATCAAAAGTGTTGGATGTAAATTCAAAATTTATTGGTATTGCGAACGATCATATTAATGCCGATCAAGATAGCGGTGTGGAAAGATTCAGGCATTTAATTTGGGAACTGGGAATGTGTAACATGGTTTTCGGTCTGTACAGGACAAAAATACTTAAAAGAGTTCGAACAATGGGTAAATCGCTATTTGGTGACACTTTATTTTTGGCTGAAATAGCCTTATTATTAGGTAAGATTGTTCAAATAGATGATGTGCTTTTTGTGAGGAGACTAACAAGAAACTATAATTATAGATCCCACGATGAACGGTACGAACAGCTTATGTCGCTTGACGTCAGTTCTAAATGGTTTTCGGAAGGCATTAGCCTGCCACATTGCAGGCTGGCATACGCCCATCTCGAATTAGTTAATTATTTAGAAATTGAGAATTCAGAAAAAAATTTCTTAATGAATGATGTCTTGAAATGTTTCAAGACCAGATATGGCGACAAAATGAAATATGAAATAGACAGGGCTATCGAACTCATAAATAACGGCTATTTTTATTATACATGGGACAAAAAGCAATCAACAAACTGGCATTCGGGTAATTTGAGAACAACTGATTATTTTCATATAAACAATTTGTTAAGGCATTTGAGAGAAGCGCTTTTCATATTTCCTGAAAGAACTGACTTAAAGGATGCTTATGAAATGTGCCTTAAAAAAGCTTTTAGTTTTAAAGCCATATCACCATAAGTGATTATGAGTATAAAACCATCAAACTTTTGGAGAAGCCCCTGATGAAAGTAGTAATTCTCTGTGGTGGATTAGGCACTCGTCTTCGAGAAGAAACAGAGTTTCGCCCTAAGCCAATGGTTAATATCGGGAATCGACCGATACTCTGGCATATAATGAAGGTTTATGCGGCTTATGGACATAAGGAGTTTGTGCTTGCCCTTGGTTACAAGGGGGAGATGATCAAGAATTATTTCTGTCATTATGAGCTGATGAACAATGATGTAACCATTGAATTAGGGAAACCTGAAAGGCTTTGCATTCACCACGCGCACGAAGAGAACGGGTGGAAGATTACTCTGGTCAATACAGGGGAAGATACCCTGAAGGGTGCGCGGCTGAAAAAGATTCAGAAATACGTCACAGGCGACACCTTTATGGTGACTTACGGGGATGGAGTCGCCGACATAGACATCGGCGCGCTTCTCTCTTTTCATAAAAGCCACGGAAAGCTGGCTACCCTGACAGGGATTAACCCCGCTTCCCGCTTTGGCGAGCTTAAGGTTGAGGGAGACAGGGTTGGAGTGTTCAGCGAAAAGCCCAAAAACGGCAATGGCTTCGTCAATGGCGGTTTTTTTGTATTGAACCGGGCCATGTTTGACTATCTTTCAGAGGACGATTCCTGCGATTTTGAGATCGGAGCCCTGGAAGATATTGCCCGTCAGGGAGAACTCATGGTGTACAAACACAAGGGGTTTTGGGCGTGCATGGATACGTTCAGGGATATGGAATATCTGAACAAGCTGTGGGCTGAAGACAAGGCTATGTGGAAGATATGGTGAAAAGCCGCTTTTGGAAAGGAAAGCGAGTCTTCATTACCGGTCACACAGGGTTTAAGGGAGCGTGGCTTACCGTGTGGCTGCGAGTTCTGGGTGCGGATGTGGTGGGTTATTCGCTTTTGCCGCCCACTGTTCCCAGCCATTACGAATTAGTCAAAATCGAAGAAGGCATTACTGTTGTTGAGGCTGATATCAGAGATTTTGAAACGCTCAGAAAAGCAGTGAAAACCTATCGACCTGAAATCGTGTTTCACATGGCGGCCCAGGCGCTGGTTCGACGTTCTTACC
>JAGLZA010000188.1 GCA_023131835.1 Caldifarciminota bacterium | reverse complement strand
CATTTTATTCTCAACTCATGATGCACTTGTTGGCGATTCATCAAACCAGCGTTATCCAAAGTCTGCAGGAACAACACTATCTGTTGGCTATGTAGATTTGTCAAACTTATACTTTAAGAATGCAGGTGCTGGTCAAAACACAAAACTCAACATAATTGGGGTGAAGATCTAATGTCAATGTGGCGTGATTTTGGTGCATTATTCACACCAACTGAAAAGACAAAACTCGCTGGCATCGAAGAGAGCGCAGATGTCACCGACGCAACAAACGTAAACGCTGCCGGCGCAGTGATGGTCAATGATGCTGCAATTGCTTTTGACACGATAACAGAGAAAACTACTGATCACGGCGTAAATCTGGAGACGGTTAATCTTAAGGATGGACATATCAACGAGTTGAAAAAGATAATTTTTGCCGACCCGACCCAATTAACAATCGCCGCTGGGGTTGTAACCGTGACTCAAACGAGACACACCATATACACCCAGGATGGGGACCCAACCGATAACCTCGACACAATCAATGGTGGGGAGGAAGGGCAGGTGCTTATTATCAACCCTTCAAGCACTATGAGAGAAGTTGTAGTAAAACATAAGACCGGGAACATCGCTCTATACGGATCGGTAGACATTACTCTCGATAATTCAGATAAAATGATGATGTTATTATACCACGAATCGTTTTGGTGTGGGTTTTAAAATGTATTGGAGATAATTTATGATATGCACATCAAAATTAATCGGTGACGTTAATGGTGATGGTATCGTAGACCAAGCTGATGCTGACCTATTATTTAACTGGGTATCTTATCCAAACGAACGAGAAACTACATACAAACTTACATGCCCAGAAAACGCCGACGTAACTGGCAATGGAAAAATAAACATTGGTGATGCTACACTACTAATGAACCACGTAGCATACCCAGATGATCCAGCATACGCACTAGCTCAACCTGAGCCTGAACACCTCACAGGGTATATAGAACCACCACATATACCAGGAGAACCTGGTATACTAATACCAACTGACGAGCCACACGACGAACCATACGACGATTACACACCACCGGATCCATGTGAAGGGGTTGTATGTGATTCATGGTGTGAAGGCAGCACGCTTCATACATCGTACTGCAAAGATGGTGTATGTATACCAGGGTTGGTTCATATCAACCACCCAGATTGCATAACTAAGCCACCAGACGATGAACCAAACGACGAACCATACGATGATTTTATACTACCATCTGAAGAGCCACCAGAAAAAGACAAATCACTAATGTGCATCATAATAGCCATCGTACTTGGAGCATTTGCATTCTTACTCGGGTGATAATCATGACAGGTGAAAGTATTCCAACATCTAAAAACTGGCATAAACTCGCACCATACTACAGGAAAATCATAAGTGGTTTTCTTATAGTCGGAGGTTCTTTCCTTATGCTTGAGCACCTCTTTACATTTGGTGGTTTTGACCTCCTTGACTTTGTTGGTCATGAATACTATGGCATCGGCATGATAATCATCGGTTTCCTAATATCGATGAAGTGGTCGCAATGGAAGGAATTAAACTTATCGGAAATAAAAAACTGGTTTAGGTGATAATCATGACATACGAAAACGAAGCGAACGACCACATATCAGACATACCTAACGACGACATCAACGATTCACGAATAATCAATGAACCCGAAGGACTATCAAAAGTTCAGTGGATAGCTGCAATCATACTTGCGATCATACTAATATTCCTACTATCAAGAGGTAGTTAACATGACGACTCATTGGCTTACTGTTATCGTACGTGATGAAAATCATATAGGTATACCTGATATACTAATTCGTCTAAGTGGCGTATCCAGTGGGTATACTGGTCCTAATGGTGGTTTTGATTATGAAATAGTTCATGGAGAGACCCGTGAAGTACAGGCAGTCCAGCAAACTGGATATACATGTGTTGAATGTGTAGAAACTGTCACCGTAAACGAAGATACACTTGTACATCTAACCATGAAGACAGCAGTAACACCACCAACTGTTGCTAACAAGCAACTTATAATCGGTCTAAAACCATTACCATGGGCTAATCGTGATCTACTAAGATCATACATACCCAAGATACTAGATGTTGTGACTAAGAATCTTGCAAACTTATCATCTAAGTACAATGTTATAGGTAATGCAGAGCTGGTTGGCGATGACATCATTATAAATATAAGGGAGGAGAGATAATGGTAGCACCCTTGGTTATTATAGCAGGTGTTGGTGCATTCATAGTGATATGTGGGTTCTTGTATACTAGTTGCAAGTATATAGACTTAGAGTCTGAACGTGTGGAGAATGAGACATCATCTCTAGACCTAAAACATGACTATATTAATTGGTTAAAATCTAAGGAAGGAAGTGGTGAGATACCTACTGATAAAGCTAATGAAATATTAAAACTGTTGGCTGGTAGCGGTGATCCATACAAGGAAGAAATGTCGATTTGGGAAAGTATAGCTGATACATTGGGTGTATCTACTAATGTAGCCAAGTTTATCATAATCGGAATAATTGTATTTTTACTACTAAAAGGATAACAATATCATGACTAACGATGAACCATACGATGAGCCTATACACAGCCCATCAGCCGAAGTTGACACTGATATATCTAATATAAAGTCAACTCCATTACCAATGGGTAGCGGCGGCGGTACTACATAGGACGTGAAAATATGAGTAAGCCAGACAGACTATGTTGGAGAGGTTCTCCTAACATTCATATCGGTACATGTGCTGATGCATGGGGTGACGGTGACGTATGTGTATGCAAACCAGCTGATGCATCCAGTTATCCAACAGCTACTGATATATATGCAATGGCAAAGTTTGTAGGTTATAGTAATATCAATATCAAGACATATTTCAATGACTCGCTATCTGAGACACAACATGCTGAAAGTGGATGGGAATGGATGTGGGTGTCTTGGAGCAGTGGTGGTTGGTCTGGTAAAGTTCGTTTCGAACTATGTACTGGATCACGTGTACTAAAATCACGTGAAACGTACTGGGGTGATCCACCAGATCCATGCGAAGGAGTCGTATGTGATCCAATCTGTGTCGGTACTGACAAATACTCTCAAAAATGTGTTGGTGGTGAGTGTGTTCGTGACTCACTCATCGAGCATAATTCACGAGATTGTGGTTATGATTCATGTGCAGGTGTTGTATGTGATGATATATGCATAGGTGTAGATAAATATTCCCAGGGATGTGTAACTGAAGGGGTGGACGCTGGTACATGTGTATTTGATCAACTGATAGAGAAAAACTCACCAGATTGCGGTTATGTCCAACCTGACCCATGCAAAGGAGTTGTATGTAACCCAATCTGCGTCGGTACTGACAAATGGTCTCAATCATGTGTTAACGGTGAATGTGTAAAAGATGCACTAATCGAGCCAAACTCCCCAGATTGCGGTTACGTCCCACCAACTGACGATGAAGATGATTTACTAGAAACTATCGGCATATCAAAAGAACATGCCACAGCTGCGATACTCATAATAATTGTAATAATAATCCTCCGGAGGCTACTATAATGAAAGTCACCATCGTAACCAACATCATCGAAGACCCTAAAAAGTGCGCAGATCTAAACACTCGTGAGCTGCGTAATATTACACGTGAACATGGATGCATATTTGTCAGTGCACTTGACGAACTATCAGATATATCCCCAGAAGAGATAATAAGAATATCAAACAAAGAAGAATACAACATAGCATACAAGTCTGATTGGCATGAAAGAAATATAATTACTAATAATAACATCATTAATAGCCTATCAGCTAAAATTGAAAAGTTGAAGTTATTAGAAGATAGATATAGTGGCAAAATGGATAATATAGTTGCCGGTTCTGGATCAATTATACACTTGCTTCCAAGGAGAACATATTATGCTGCATTATCTGATTATGACAAAAAGAAGTTATCCAAATTAATGTCATATAGGGAACCACTAATACCTGAGAGAAGAAAGTTACTTGCAAGAAAGGATAAAATCTCAAAAGTTATATCAATGGCAGAACGAGATATAAAAAAAATTGACAAATTACTATCAAGGGTAAAGAGAAACCTTGAAAAAATAATTCCAGGAGTATCCATACGTGTCGAAAGCATAAAAACCATAGAGTCACGCAGATCAATCCCTGGTTACGGTGATCTAACCAAAGGTAAAAAAGCAATATTCGGTCATCGTGCAAGAGAATTCCTGTCACATCGTGAGTCATTAGATTTAGCAAGATCAAAGTTAGACAAATTATTATCAAAGCAGTCATTAATAGAACTAGAAATATCAGATATCAATACCAAGATAAAAAACTATAACAACGAATTAGAATCAATACTTCCAGGTTCGTCAAGGTCAACGATTCCCGCTATAAAAGCTGGAAAAATGAAGACACTAAAAATATATGACATATTTCCAGAATTCACCAGCTTACCAAAAAGAACTCAAGATGAATTCCTAAGATATATGAGATTACGTAACAACAAAGCACAGGAAGTAATTGATAGTAATGACAAGATTAGGATATATCGTACCAAGATATCAGATAGCAGACCAAACCTAGCATATGACTTCCGTGCATCTGCAGTCGACTTAGCAAATGAACTATACATTAAATCTACTGGTAGTACGAAGCCACGACATATATATCTTATATGGAAGACTGCATACTTTATATACACATCATCGCATCCATGTATATGCTTGGACAAATTTGAAATATATCCTGATGTATTTTACAAATTTATCGAAATATTATCAAAGTCGCCCATCGACAAGACAATATACATATCATCAATATACACACCTAAAACCATCCCAACAGGCGTAAGTATACACACAGTTGAACCGAGGTAAAACAATGGAAGAACTAACAACCCCTCAGAAAGACTTCATCTTTATATTACTACTATTAATAGTAATAGCAGTATTATATTACTACATAAGAAAAGTATAGATAACGGAGGAACTTAACATGGTAGAAGACACAGTAAACGAAGAACCAGGAATACTCGATCCCACTGTATGCCCAAACCCAGCTATAGATGCAGTACGATCGGTATTTGGTGCTGTTGGTAAAGATATAACGTGCGATCGTGCGAAGGGATACCTATTACTGGCTGGCGTTGTGATAGTCGGTATAATCATCCTGAAGGTATTTGTATTAGGACGTAGGTAGTCACCCAACCATGTCACTAGCAAGTATGGTATTACCGTCACTATCAGCTACGACAATCGGAGCGTGGGGTATCAACAAGTTCTTCAACCGTGATCCACATAGATACATCAATACAAATGGTATGGTGTCACCTGCTGACGGTAAAGTCTATCACGTAGATAACACTCAAGTAAAGATAGTACTTCGTCTTCATGACGTACATATCATCCGTGCACCACTATCAGGAACGATAAAAACAATAACAATAGTCCCTGGCAAAACAGATCCTTGTATTGGTAAGTGCCCCATCGGCAACCGATATCGAAAGATAACAATATCAACCCGACATGGTGATATCGATGTACGCCTAATACACGGAGCAATAACCAAACGCATTGACATATTTGTAGAACAAGGAGACATCGTAGAAAAAGGAGCTCGCCTCGGTCACATCCACCTTGGATCTGGCTGCAACACCACAATACCACTTACATACACACCAACGGTAAAACCTGGTGACATGGTCTACGCAGGCTCATCAGTAATAGCAACAAAACGGAGGTAATCACCATGAACAAACGATATACAGTTAGACAATCTAAGGAGTTTTCTGATAAGAGAATTCGACTGATCAAGGATATTGATGCGATGTATTCTCATATATATGATATGTATGAGAGAATAGATCGTATTCAACAAGGTATAATTGATCATATCAATATCAATGCAAAGCTTGATCCTGTCAGAGATGCAAATCGTGTACGACGCAATACCAGGTATATAGAAGCAGCTGTAGATGAATTACGAGAGTATACTACTGGCTTACACGATGAAAAAAATATACTTGATAAGTTGATACATGATCTTGATAGTATTACATCTGATTATCGTTCATATCATGATAAAATGATTGATGACAAGAGTGTATCGATGGATCGTGATGCAAAGGAGATCGAAAGAAGATTATTCATGTAATATAAAGGATGTAACTACCATGTTAGAATTTGCAAAAGTGTACATACGGTCGATAGTCGGAATAATATCAACATCGTGCGTAATTGCGTACTTACATCCGACCGATCCAACCATAATCGCTGCATACCTAACTGCAATGGGCTGGATGGTATGGGCAGACAAAGGAAATCAGGACGTGTAATTAATTGTTTCCATTCGTTCCAACATGTGATGATCCGATGTCATCGTTTACTTATTTCATGTTCTGGGCTCTAATCACTGGGATTGGCATCGGTGTCACTGCACTGGTCTGGTGGATCCGTCGAGAGATCAATCGTGTAGATCGGAGGATAGATATGCATGATGAATGTGCAGACAACACCTCGAAACTCATGAATCAGATGACCACAGATATCGCAGTGATGCGAGAATCCGTCGAGAATCTTGAAACTGAAATGAGAGCCGGAATGAAAGATATCAAGAAGTCGATATCAGATATGAACAACATACTCATAGACAAACTAACTAGGTAACCAATCATGCATTTAGAAGAAGTCAACAACACATTCATCTTCCCAAAAAACGAAGATGTCGAGATCGAAGTCGGGGACATCAAACAACCCGACTTCAAGCCTCGCATGAAAATCAAGCGATGGGATAACGAGGTTAACTTTAGTGTTGGACTTATTTCTGATCATAAAGGTACGCATACCGAAGACATCAATGATAAACATACATGGGATGATGGTCATGGCATAAAGGCTAATTTTTACAAGAAAGAAGAGCACCAATTCGAGTTTGAAGTTATACTTGACGAGAAGCCACAATCCAATGTTATCAACATCTCGATTGAAACGAAAGGACTTGATTTCTTCTATCAGCCACCACTCACACAAGAAGAGATCGATGACGGGCATATTCGCCCTGATGATGTGGTTGGATCATATGCTGTACATCACTCCACGAAAAAAGGTAATTATGTTGGTGGTAATAATTATCGTGCAGGCAAGTTCTGCCACATATACAGACCATACGCAACTGACGCCAACGGATTAAAAGTATGGTGTGATCTCCATATATCCAATGACATGCAGATAGCAATTCCACATGAGTTTCTTGACAAAGCTGTATATCCAATTACGATTGATCCAACATTTGGTGTTAATCCATCGAGTCCCGGCGGGACTGCCTATTATATGCCTACGGGTCGTGTGTTGGGATCATTATTTACATCGCCCGCAAATATTGACAAAGCACAAAGTTTTACTGCATATATGAGAACAGCTGCAGCTGCAAATATGAAAGCTTTACTTGTTCTACACTCAAATTTAAACATTATTACAGATGGAATTGGTGCTCCTGTATCCCTTGAAGGAGCTCCATCGTGGAGTACATCAATATTTGGAACTGACCCCGATCCGGAAAATTCAACGGAATATGTATTAATGGCGGTTACCAGCGCGACTGGATACTTGTATTACGATTTTGGGGATGCTAATCAAGGGCATCAGGATAACACTAATTCTTATTCATCTCCAACCAATCCGACTGATGCGACACACAACGCTAACGAATACTCAATCTATTGCACATACACCGAAGGAGCTCCACCGGCTGGAGTAAGACCACCTAGAGTATTTTACGGTCCATTCAGAGGACCGTTCGGAGGTCCGATACAATGATACCATATCTCGGAGACTTCGTAGAATATGATGTTGTCTACTTAATGTTCAACACCTTTACATCAGACGACCCTTCAGCATCCTGCACAATAACAAATCTCCTTAACACCGATGTCCACATCCACAAAGATGATTCAGTAGATCAACGCAACAACGCAGCCGGGATTACAGTATCGGTCAACTTCGATGGGATCACTGGATCACATATGATCAAGATTGATACGAATGACAATACCGTCGCTGGCTTCTGGGTAACTGGACATGATTACTTCGTTCGCATCGAAGGCACCACCATTGACGGTGCAACTATCAATGCTGTTGTCGCTCACTTCAGTATCCAAAACCGGTTTATGCGTGGTACAAATTCAGCGAATACCGTAGTTCCTGATGCAGCAGGTGTAGCTCCGACAGTCGGCGAAATTCGCACTGAAATGGAAGGCGCAGGCTCCAAACTCTTAGCAATCGAAGGCTACACTGATAAAATCGACGATGGTACCAATGGCTTAACTGCTATCAAAGCCGAAGTTGAAGGTCTCGCAGGTGCTACTATGCGTGGCACCGACGGCGCCAATACCGTCGTACCAGATGCAGCCGGCACAGCACCAACATCCGGCGAAATTCGCACTGAAATGGAAGGCGCAGGAACTAAACTTACGAACACACTTGGTGATACCAATGAACTTCAAACTGATTGGAAGAATGGCGGAAGGCTTGACCTCATTATTGACATCATTGCTGCCGATACAACTACAGATATCCCGGCTAAGCTCCTGAAATACATCCAACTTCTCTCCAGAAGTGATGCTGCAATAGCAACAGATAATGCTACCGAACTAACTGCAATCAACGCCGACGGCGGTAGTGGTGCAGGTAACTTTTCAAACCAGACTGATGGTATTGAGGCTATCCGGGATCGTGGAGATGCTGCATGGTCAGCTGGCGCAGCTAATCCAAACATGCTACTAGATGCAGAAA
Organism: Caldifarciminota bacterium; assembly: GCA_023131835.1. Lineage (GTDB taxonomy): Bacteria > Hydrothermota > UBA3072 > UBA3072 > UBA3072 > JAGLZA01. The sequence continues at coordinate 12,099 of JAGLZA010000188.1, read as the reverse complement.
TTGCCACTGTTACAGATCAAACACACTTTACTCTTGCAACAGGCTCAGACGTGGACGATGCCTACAAAGACCAAACAATCGTCATATACGATGACACTAACAGTGACTTCCCATCTGTACGAAAAGCCAATGCTTACACTGGTGCAACAAAAACCATCACCCTAGACTCAGCTCCAGACTTCACGCTTGGTGCAGATGACAGTATAAAAATATTTGCAACTGCTCCTGGTACAACTGCTCCAACTGTAGGAGAAATCCGTACCGAACTAGAAGGTGTAGGAACTAAACTTACGAATACACTTGATGATACCAATGAACTTCAAACTGATTGGAAGAATGGTGGAAGGCTTGACATCATTCTTGATAGCAACAGCACAAATCTTGCAAAAATAAAATCAATAGTTGGTTTTATACGTACAAAGATACTATAAGGGGACAATCATGCCAAACTACGCACCACAAATCAGCGACGATACACCCAATACACCCACTGTATCATGCCCAACCACACCTGATACTGATGGTAAATATGTATTCCTCACATCCCTAGTAATACTATCTGCACTAGTAATAGTTATATTTGCAATATATGCAATAAGGAGATAACAATGCCAAGTTATGCCCCATTACCAGATACAATCGAACAAACTATCATACCAACGACTAATAATGAACTTACCAACGATCGCACATTCATTATGTTCCTTGTTATGGTATTAGCTTTGATTATAGTCTTTGCCATATATATGAGGAGGTAATCATGCCTGGTAAATATACCCCCGACTTCCAAGAAGAGATCATCAAAGCTATCGAATGTGGCACAACATCACCTTCTTACGACTATATCAAAAGCACATCCAACTCCACAAAATTCATGTTTATAATATCAATGACTGCAATACTGTCTGCAGTCATAATCACCTACATACTAACACGGAGATCATAATGACCAATGAAATAACAATGGATTATCCTGACGATGGATCTCTAAAAACGTTTCCAGTCGGCATGAGTATAATTGATTTCGTAAACGGAGTCGTAAAATTAGCCGATGGCACGAAGGATGATCTTCCATATAAACTATCTGATTATGACCACGACCACATGTCATACTTATATCTTACAACCGGTGAAAAGATCACCATCGAGACAGATGAACTTGGCGAACGTACTATCCTTGGTACTACAAAGATCAAGACTAACTTCAAATACATATACATAACGACCATATCAGCTACACCAGTTTCATTCTTTGTATCAACAGACCCAGATGCATCTCTAGACATATCAGACGCAGAAACAGATATCGAACTAATTACCACCATCGAATACGACACAGATGACGATCCAGTTTACATAGGCGAAGCTGCCCCCTCCACTCTAAAATCAGCTTCCCTATGGCGCATCAAAAAGATAACATACGACGGATCAAAGAACCCAACCGACATCCAATATGCATATGGCACACAAACATTCACAAAAGTATGGGACAACCGTACCACATACTCATACTCATAAGGTAATACCATGAAAAACGTATCTATGCAGTGCCCAACAAAATGCCAAGGCTCACAGTGGTACCCACCACTAGACGCTGAACCATTCTGCCACTCGTCTATCAACTACTGTGATGAGATGGACACTCATAACAAAATCCTTGACCACGATGCCTCAGTAACTGGCACTACTGGAACTACTGGCAATCCACTTAGCAACATCGCTACACATGGCTTCGATACCTACTGGCAAGCACAATCAGCCACACCTGACGATGATCAATACTTTGAACTTACGCTATCAGATTCTGTATACGTGGATTCATATATAATGAACTTCCATATCCCGTATCCATACACAACTGCTCCATATATCCCTGACATGTCATGCTGGAAAGGATGGACATTAAAAGGAAAACTAAACTCAGGTGACTCCTGGACAACCCTCGAAACTGTCACAAACAACGCAATAAAATTCTATCGTGGTACATTCACCCGTGGCCAATACAAATACTTCCGTGTAGAATCAATAACTGCATACTCAAATCAAGCACAAGATGTACGTATTGACGCTTACCTCTACACAATGGGTTTATATGACAGCGCATACAAATACGTCGACCAATTCCCAGACCCATGCCGTGGCAGAAACGACCACGGTTCCAATCCTGAATCAACTGAATTTACCAACCACGACGTATACATAAGCTGTATGACATTCCTCGATGCGGCTGTATATGATCTAAACGGTGAAATGTCAAAGGTAGTCAAAGGACAAACTATAAGACAATATCGTCACATTGGCGGCTTAAGAACTGAATTTGGTCATGATGTCACAACTCTAAACCGCTTAAACGCAATCAAGTTCACACGACTAAACAGTACTGACTTCGTGTCAAACTCTGATATATGCTTATATATGTTACCTCCACCAAACGAACTTTGGTGGTTCATGAACTCAGGTTATGCATTCGATGAAACATCTGCGAACATGAACACTCCAATCGTACTAAAGTCTCCGGATAACGCTCATAAACTAACTCCAGTATTGACAACAACACGACAATATACATCATTCGCAGTGATTGCTGCACGATATTCCAGAGCAATGTCTGGTGTATTCAAAGTCAATAAAAACTACATCGTATTCTCTGACTACGTTAACATGGAGTCTCAAATCCGTTTCGACGGCCAAGAAGGCAAGGGCCTTATCACTGATATGGATGGCACTGCTCTAACTGGTTGTGTAAATGGAGTATCAAATGTAAATGTCGCAAGACTAGAAGTAGGTAACGTATGGCGTGGCAGATTTGGTACTCACTACTTCGACCCCCCAATTAAACTTGATGGCGACGTATCCGCAGACTTATTTGAAATGTCAAAATCAGAAAAAGTCAAGGGCTCTGTACTCCGCTACAAAATATGCGGATGGAAAGTCCCAAAACCATAACGAGGTAACCAACAATGGAAACAAACGCATATAAATGTGTTGCTTTATATCGCAACATAATGGAAGGTATTATTGAAGATGCTATACAAAATAATAAAGAAATGGGTATGAATTTTTACACAGACAAAAATGGAGTGTACTCAATTGGACCTATATGTATCGGAGAAGAATGTGCAGTTAGACTATCAAGGGTCCCACAAAAAAAAGAAATAGGGTCATTTCATACTCACGTAAGACCAATGTCAGAATCGGTATTATCAGCGGGTGACTTTCAAGTATTTTTACATGACAAAGAACAATTTATGTGTGTAGGTAGTAAAAAAGATGGCATACGATGTTTTTCGATCATACATTCTCCAGAAGTAACAAAGTTTAATAATGAATGTAATAAACTTGAATCGAATTTTCATAACGTGGAGTCACAAATACGTTATGCTGCTAAATTCATACACCGAAAAAATTCATACATCGAAGAATATTTATACCCAGAGCCAGGTGTATATATACCTGAAGTTATAGATGATGTATTAAGAAGTAGTCGTATTATTCATAGTCTTGCTTTTTCTCCTATAACAACCAATTTCTTATATTCATGTAAATTAATTATAGATTATCTTGGAAAAATTGTAGACCATAACGATCAATATTATTCTGTTTATAGTGCATCGTACGATGTATACATACACCATATTAATAACATGGTGGAATTAAAAAGCTTCTATAAAAGCATTTACTCAAAAATACTTCATGAATGCAAATTATCATAAACAAGGTGACCAATAATGGAATTAACAATACCAGAATTCAGTCCAGCAGAAATAGTAACAATGAATAATTTATTTATCGGATTATTCTCTGCGTTGAGTAGTATGTACATAGGTAGTAAACTACCAGTCGATGCTACGATGACATTCAAGTCTATTGCATATCGCACTGCCCCAGCACTAATCGGGATCATAGTCATGACATGGATAATCACACACTATGTATCACCAGGTGAGTCGTCATGACACCATACGAGTTTCTATACATATCCCCAGAAGACATACAGATAATCGACGACCTAATGCAATCTCTCAAATCCATGGTATCCAACATAAAAACATAATTTTTTTACATTTTTTAAAATTTCATTTATATTTAATTACGTACATGAACCACCAAAACGTTTATATAACATTAACACATATATACATGTATGATCAAACGCACAAACACGCAAATAAACGCACAAAACTGTAACGGAGAAATATCATGGAACAAGTAAGCCGCCGGTTAGGCGTAACAATAAGACTTGATATACGTGATATCGAGTTACTCGAATCATTAGCACAAGGTGAAAGGATTCGCCCAGCAAAGAAAGCAGAAAATATTGTCCTTGAATACCTCACATCACACCAGGTAAACACTCATGACTGATAAAATCGACCTTGAAAAGTACAAGAAAAAGAAGAGAACTTTCGCTGGCAACACGAGAGACTATCGCACACAATGCGAGATCATCAGTGACAAGGAAGAGGCAATCAAATACTTGGTCGAGTTCATAAAAGATGAATCATTATCTGAAAAGATAAAGAATATATTGAACGACGAAGTCCCTGACTATTTCTGGATAAATCCAAGCTCATCATCAGGTAAATACCACCCATCCGACGAACGTGGTAAATTTGGACTAGTTCTCCACACATGTCGTGTCGTAAAAATCGTCGATGACCTATGTGTAGCTGCCCAAATCACTGGCTCTAATCGAGAAGAGTTAATCGCCGCAGCCATACTTCATGACTCTTTCAAGTACGATCTACCACCAGGAAATCATCATACTGTCAAGTTGCACTGTATAATACCAGGAGAACAACTCAGCATATCTGATCGTATCAACCAATCGATTCGTACTCATGATGGCCAGTGGGGTATACCTGACGAATGGCAATACGCAGACGAATATCAGCAACTCCTACACTACGCAGATTATATTGCCAGTCGCTCATATGTACACATACGCATCCCGTGAGGCAATATAAATGACAACACCAGGAACCATCGACTTAGACGATCTTCCAGAACCATGGAGGGAACTCCGATACCTTTTGGTAAACATGAAAAAGTGCAGGGAATCCAAAGATGCGAAAGGACTTGGAATGTATGCCAAAAAACTCATGAAATGGCGAGACGCTAATCCAGAAGAATCTGCTGCATTTGTCGAACACATAACTCGTGGAATGGCAGCATCACAACCACCAGAATAATCATGTACTCTGAATCCAACAACCCAACAATCATGCGTGACATATCATCACGTGGATGCCGAACGATCCACGAATGTATGCATGTCATCAGAGAATACTATCACACATCCGACGATGTATCTAGCTGCTACAATGACATGTATACTAATAACTGGATCTCCACAGATGGGTTATTTATCAACATCAACCCATCCAAAAAACATGAATGGAGCAACTAACATGGTAAACATAACATGGGACGATCGATACATGGCATTAGCAAGAGATATATCATCAATATCTAGTTGTAACAAAAAGCAACTTGGCTGTGTGTTAGTATCTCTCAACAACACATCTATTACAGGTTGGAACGGACCACCTGAGCACATGGAACAATGCAACCCATGTCCTCGATTGGACTCACCAAGTTCAACCGATTTACATAATTGCCGTGCTGTCCACGCAGAACAACGTGCAATATTAAGAGCTGGAAGGCTTAACGTATCAATAATTGGTGCAACGCTATACTGCTACTTCGGTGTACCATGCAAGGATTGCCTTCTATCACTAATAGAATCCGGCATATCCGAGATCGTATGTATAAACGATAACTACTACGACGAACTCTCAAATTCAATCTTAAAAGAATGGATTAACACCGGCGGAAAGTTCCGCATACACAAACCACAAGGTGACTAAACAATGGATATTAATAAAGAAACTATATTTTTCAGGTCAGTACCTGAATACTATTTTAAAGAGAAAAATGGTAAAAAACCAAATACTGTCAGACATATAGTTGGTCGAGACGCTGAAATATTTGGTGAATACAAAGAAACTTTAAAATACATAGTTATATCAGATACAGACACCGGAGAATGGTTTGAAAGAGAATTGACTGATATTTCAAGTGTGACATTATTTGATGAAGCTAATGTGTGGATATTTTCATGGAGCGCATAATTTATATGCATAATCAAGACATAAATGGTGAATACAATGGACGAATACGAAGTATACAGAAAAGCAATTGAAGAATGGGGCGAAGATGGTGCAATAAGTGCGTTCCACGAAGAGGTAGGAGAGCTCATGACTGCAATGTCTCATTTTAGACGAGGGCGCATACCGATCGAAGAAGTAATCGAAGAAATAGTTGACGTAAAAATAGCGATAGAAATGATGCGTGTATTATTCGATAAATCTCCAGACTTTGATGTATCTTCCGATATATATGTTAAGAAGTTCTGGAAAATCGAAGACACACTGCATATCAAACATTCATCGTTGGTTTGTGTAAGGTGATTAAATCATGACACCTAACAGATCAGTACTGTGTCGTACATGTGGTAAACCAGTACCATCTATAATGTTGCCGGATCCTCTCGATCATAATCACAATGTGACTTGTGTTAACTGCTGGGAAGTTGAAACTCGTATCAACGAATATCTCAAGAGTGATAAAGGCAGAAAACTGATAATAGAAGCACTCGGTCAATACAAGGATGTGGAATAATGTTTTTCCTAAAAAACGGGAAAGAGGTCGTTCAGATATCTAAGGAACTCAGACGATTACGTAACCAAGAACCACAAAGTTCCGATACAAAGAATATTATACGCACGAATATCATGGGATACGAGTTAGGTGCAATTCAACAGTTCACTACAAAGAACAGCCAAAGTAATCTTCCTGAACCGATAAAAAGAGGTCTTGAAGCAGAAGCAAAGCTAGGAATGGCTGACCTAATCATTCAATGCCGAATGTTATGTCTTGATATGTACTGGAACTTCGACGAGATCCAAAAAATAGGCTTACAACACCTAAAAGAACGACACGAAGACTTCAAAAAAGAAGGCTTTGCAGAATAATGAGGCAACCAACATGAAACCAATACTACCACCTACAATACTAATAGAAGAGGCAGATTTTCACAATGCGTGGGCTCGTGCTATCAGATATATAATCCGTGATGGCATACCCATCACCATCGGCGACGCATCAAATCCAAAGCCAATCCGTGATGCGTGCGTAACTTTCGAACTAACCGGGAATGCAATCGCCCAGATCGAAAATCGTGAACTACATCCGCAGTTTCCATTCAAGCATGTCGATCAATACTGCGAAGAATTCACCCGTGAATATCTGAAGGAGTACCTCAAACGTCCACCCGACGAACAATTCTCGTATCTATACTTCGAGCGACTTGCTGCATACTATGGAGCAGTTAACCAGATAGAAGAAATAAGGTATAACTTGTCACAACAAATACAATCTGGTACATCGTCAAATCGCCACCAGGCAGTAACATGGATTGTAGCGATGGACACTCACTCAAGTGCATCACCATGCCTACAGCGCATTTGGATTCGATGGCTTGGTGCCAACGTAACTGAAGTACATCTCAACTGGCGATCCCGTGACCTATACACTGCGTGGCAGGCAAACCTCATAGCCATAATCGACATGATAAACCGTGAAGTTATCCACCCTAACAACTGCTACATAGCCAAGATCATTGACCACAACGATTCCCTACATATATACGACACTGACTCAGGACCAGAATCGGTCAAACCAATACCAACCAACCCCCAACTAATGTGATAACATGGATAACAACAATAATCCAAGCTGGTGTCGATACGATGGCATAAGCAAAACAATCTTATACGAATACATAGCATGGCTAAAGTTGATCACCACATCAGATATTTTTGCATTAGGTGACGACTACGTAGATCCATACTACGAAAGATACAATTGTGCTCCGTCTCCCCCAATTATGTACAAGCATATTATGGCTGAGGAATAAACCATGTTTGGAAGAAGACTAAAAAAAGAATACAAAACGAAGGAATATCGTATGATCGATAAGTCCAATGCTATTTGTATCGGTACTAAACACACCAGCTTAGAAGATCCACTAATATGTATGTTCGGTTTTATTGGTGTTCCTTTTTTCATAACATTATTTATACTATACAGCATACTACCACGGCTTGGCATGATCATACCAGAAACAATATGCTATATAATAATTTGGATAGTTGTTGTCGTATCTGCAGATATAGGCTATATCACTATAACAGAACCAGACGACACTACAAACGAGGAATAAACCATGTATAATTGGAATCATTTTATATCATTTGTTCTACACGGCGCTGCCATAATTACGATCGGTATATTGCAATACCGTGGTGATATTGGACTAGCGTGGGTTGTTTCCATTATAAGTACAACTGCACTTGTTATGGCATTAATATGCAGACAAGAAAGACTAAAGCACGATCCTATTACAATTACGGTTGCATATTTACGTGGTGATCGTAAGAGATAAAAACACACGTGCCAACCGGTCCGTTGGTTCAACTCCAACATGGCACATTGCCATTATGGCAAAAACAGAGGTATATAAAGACATGAAACAAATATTATTTGCGATGGTGTTCGCTCTATTTTTAGCTGGGGCAGCATTCAGCGCTGTAAACATCGATACACTAGCCATATATGATATTAATGGCGATGGTGTGATCGATGCGGAAGAGCGTATAGCGCTCGACATCGACATAGAAGGTTGTCGTGTCAGTTTCGATGAATCTGCTTATGCAGATATGTTGACTACTGACGATACGATAATTTTGAATGAAGAGATTCAGGGAGTCGCACTATATCACAACGATATTAGAAATGACGCAGTTGTGATAACGACACCTGTGCCTGATACTGAGCCAATCGTCACAGAATATATTGTCAACGAGCATGACGATAATGGCAAAGTAGTACCAGAAGACATACCAACACACTCTAACGATCCCTCGAACGATACCCCAGCTTTCACTTGCATATGTGCAGTGGCTGGATTACTGGCTGTTGGATACGTCATCACCCGGTACCGGAAGAAGTAATACGAGCAACAACGAACCGAGCAGAGACCGATCTCTGCTCATTTATTTATTCACATAACAATGAGCAATAACCATGTCATTTATAAAATGCACAGTGTTTAAGCCATCTGGTAAGTATTATACTGATGAACGAGTATTGATTTCTATTGATATAAATGATTTTGATATACCAGATGAAGTACGTAAGAACAGGGATCTTAAAGATATGATATACGTTGGTAAAACAATAGAACATGAAGTACCATTCTTAATAAATCCAGAAACGAGGTAATAAACCATGACAAAAACTGACTATACACGAGATGAATTGATAACACTATGCGAGCGTGCACTCGTTGCAAAGGGAAAATGGATGGATCGAGATACATACGATTCGCAGGTTGGTATCGCTACTACGTGGATGTTACTAAAAACCGGACATGACTTCATTATTATGACAGATGGAAGTTGTGCAACAGACGATTATACTATTTGGGTCAGATTCTATGGTATTTGTGATTTCTCATCTTTTGAGGGTGGCGAAGCAAACGACGAGTTATTCTACATTCCAACGCAATCAAGATTAGATGATGCAGATGGTTATGATTGGTACTGATAAATGATAATGATATTTACAGTCGCGTCCATTATCGCAGCGGTATTTGTGTCACGTGGCCTACCATTGACTGCAAACTGTATTTGGGCGATATCAAATATTGGATTTGTATATCATAACATTACAATATTAGAATATGAAATGGCAATTCTTTTCATGGCGTATGAGATTATCGCTGTGTACGGGATATACAACTTGAAACTGAAACAATACTTTAAAGAACACACGAGGCAATAACATAATGAACGAAACACAAATCAGACAACGTATTAAACTATTGTCAGGTATAGTAGATAAATGTAAAAAAAGAGACATTGAGCGGAAGAAACATGGAGCAAAAACATCGGTATATCATACAGATTACATGTGTGGTCAAATCGATGGTTTTGAACAGGTACTTAACAAATGAGGTAATAACCATGACAAGACAAATCAAAATAATCGTTGACGATATAGACGAAGTACCCGATGAAATAATATTCGTGAAACCTCATTCTCTCGGGGTATACGAATACGTATACACAGTTACTCACTGCAAGAGCATAACACACAAAGAGGAATAATCACATGGCACTATCAATATACCAAAAGCCATTAGCAAAATGGCTACCTATCGACTTCTTCACACATATAACTAAAAATGGCATAGACAAAATATATGTTGACTACTCAAATCCTTCTGACGTAGATGGCATACGGGTATCTGCATTCGTGCCATCTGCAGCATACAAACGCCGCCACCATCTACTAACTATCCCATGCAAACGACGTGATTGTATGGAAGCAGGTGCTATGATGCACCTTGAACCAGGAGGAGGTCCTGCTAAATATAGATGTGAGCGATGTGGATTAGTTAGACGGTTGATGTATCGACGTGCATATGCTCGTGAAGATGCACCAAAACTATACTTCAAAGACACAAAGGCAGTCCGTGATATTGCTACGCAGGCTATCACATTTTACCACACACTACCGATTTTTGACAATAAAGTAATATCTCCAGATATGCCATACTCACCAGACTTACGTGTCGCATATACACTAGGAATGGACATAGACTTAGTCGGCGATACTATAATGAATACAAGAAACATATCAGCTCTATCGATTGCATTGGATATAGTCAGAGAAGAACTAGACACGTTTATTCCAAACTCATACAGCATACAAACAAGTGGCAATGGTATATACGTAATGATACACCACTCTCTAGTAACAGATCATATATCAGAGTACATGGTCCTATACAATGCACTAATAAGAATACTAAACTCTAAAATAAAAGAAAAGACAAACCTAGTCAAAGTAGACGACCTAAACGACAGATCACGAGTATTCAAGTCGATATTTTCTATACATCAATATCACCCATTGATAGCCATACCATTAGAATACGATGTAAATATAGAAAAATTTGACTCATCACAATTCAAGCTATGCAATTTTGATATAAAAAACTATACAGACAACGAAGGAAATATAACTAACTTCTACAACAGATCATTACGATCAGAATCTGGAGCATTACTAAAACGCTTGCATGAATCAGATATAACACATGAGCACACAAAGTCATATAGAAAACACACACCAACTAAAACCACCCAAATTGGTATTCCAATTGAAGAACGACGATGGGATAGACGTGGCGACATAGACGGCGTACCATACTATCATGACTTATGTGGTATGACTGAAGTGATAGGAAAAGATATATTCGATCAAACAGAACGAGTTAAACACTTCGACGAAATATCATGTAAATTAAAGAGGTGATCAACATGCCATTCTCACCAATAATACGTGCCAATATATACGATTACTACTTAAAGAAATACAAAAGAGATAGGATCAAAGCCAGGTCATCAACAGATGAAGTGTTCAGTTATATCAAACTATATGGTAAACACATACTAGAAGTCGAACCACCGAAACGAATCCCTAAGTACTGCTTTGGTCAATTATGCTTTGAAACCGTATCTCGCAAAAGACTCTTTGAATCAATATACCCAGAAATTGCAGACCTAATAGAAAAAATACCGATAAAGCCACCAGTAATAGAACGTTACGTATTATTTGACATTATGCTAGGAATGTACTATAAAACAGCAGTTGAAGAGGATTTAAGACTTATACGCCGTGTACGTAATTGTAGCGTGTACGAACACGCAGAACACTTCGATATAATCATGAAAGAATGGGTAAAACGAGTAACTGAAAGAAAGCGTTATATAGAAGCTGCTCTCATGGAAGAAGAAGTACATGGCGAAGACCTTTTTTCAGCCCCACATTATAACGAACGTAAATACGGATTTAAAGATGGAATAAAAATAACATTCCAAACAGAAGAGGTGTTAAGAACATGATGAACGAAACACAAATCAGAGAACGTATTAAACGGTTGTCAGGTATATTAGATGCATGTCA
>JAGLZA010000187.1 GCA_023131835.1 Caldifarciminota bacterium | reverse complement strand
TTTCAATTGGAGCGAAGCGACTATCCCTTGCAATATTTTAAAGTATATATATAATCGATTATGGGTATGAAAAATTACATGGAAAAGATGGTAGAGGAGATACTTGAGGATTTATTGAAAAAATATCCGGAGTACAAGGAGATAGAGGTTGCCAAAGCGGAGGTTGTAGCGCTCTCTCTCAACAAGCTTGAGGCGCTTTACGGGACAACCGACCTCGGGCATGCTCTGTTAGAGAGTAAGATTGTTGATAACCGCTTTCGTTCAAAGGTTATCTCTATCGTTATTGAAGCGATAGAAAAGATTAAAGAGAATCCTCTTGAGAAATATTTCCCCCGGGGATAACCCTGGATCTCCTTTGTGTAATTCTTATTAATTTAAGGAAGAAAGCAGCACTGTGTCCTTGATTGTATTTCGTTGATAGATATAATGCTTTATGATGTTTAAAATCTATAGATTACAAAAAATCTCATCTTTCAAACAGGAGGGAATCTTATGGATGTAGGTTTTATTCAGTTTTCTCCGGTCTTTGCAGAAACATCTTCCAATCTACAGACGATAAAGAATATGCTGAATAACAGGAGAGTTCCGGATATTCTGGTTCTTCCTGAACTCGCGTTGACAGGATATACCTTTGCGGACTATAAAGAAGCCTATTCTTTGAGTGAAGAGATAGGGGGAACCCTTACAGAGGAACTTATCAAGATAGCCCGGGAGTATAGGACGGCGATGGCTGTAGGTTTTCTTGAAAGAGATGAAAAAAAACTATATAACTCCAGCATCCTCCTTTCGGGAGAAGGTGTTATTGGAGTATATAGAAAGGTTCATCTTTTTTATAAAGAGAAGGAGATGTTTGAACCGGGTGATGGTGGTTTTCCTGTTTTCGAGATTGATGGGGTGATCGTGGGTCTCCTTGTCTGTTTTGACTGGATATTTCCGGAAGCAATGCGAACCCTTGCCCTTAAAGGAGCTGATATCGTCCTCCATTCAGCAAATCTTGTGCTCCCATACTACCAGGATGCTGCGAGGACAAGGGCTATTGAAAACAGAATATTTATTGTTCTTGCCAATAGAACTGGCGTTGAAGAAAGAGCTGGGATGAGAAATGAATTCACCGGAGGCAGCGAGATTGTTGCTCCAGGGGGTGAAATTATTTGTAAGGTTGGTTCTACCCAGGAGGGCCTTTTCTCTGTTTCTATAGATCCCGAGAGGTCCCGGAACAAGAAGGCAACGGAAATGAATGACCTATTCAAAGATAGGAGGGAAGATCAGTATGAAGATAGGAATTATAGGAAATCCCGGTAGTGGGAAGAGCTCCATATTTAAAAGCCTTACAGGGATAAAGGAAGAACACAGAGAATCTATGAGTATCGGAGTAGTTGAGATTTCTGATGAGCGGGTTGAACAACTCCATTCTCTTTATCCGGAGAAGAAAAAAGTGTATTCAAGAATAGATATACTGGATGAAGGTATCTTTGATGCCGGAAACGAGAAGATTCGCACAGCAGATGCTTATCTTCTTATAATAGGAGCTTTCTTTGGAGAAGAACCGCATACTGTATGGGAGAATATAAAGTCGGATATGATAGTTGCAGATCAGGATATAGTAGAGAGACGATTAAAGAGGTTAGAAAAAGAGCACAAAAAAGAGAATGAGAAGGAAAAATCCCTTCTTATGGAAGTCCTTGATGTGTTAGAGAAAGAAAATAGGCTTATTGATTCAGAAATAATAGAGAGTGAAATTCTTAAAGGCTATAATTTTCTTACATTCAAGAAAGTCTTTGCTGTGATTAATATCAAGGAAGGACAGGAGGAGAATAATCAAATCTACAAAAGTGAGAATATCGGAATACCTTCCCTTGTTTTCAAGGGAAAATTGGAAGCCGACCTTCAGTATCTCGATGAGTCTGAGAGAAAAGAGTATATGGAATTATACGGTATGAAAGAGAGTGCTATAGCTCGATTGGTCAACACTCTATACTCCGAGATTGGGCTTATTACATTCTTTACGGTAGGGAAGGATGAGGTTCGCGCATGGAGATTAAAGGACGGCTCAAATGCATCTCAGGCAGCAGGCGGAATACATTCTGATATGGAAAGAGGTTTTATTAAGGCTGAAGTAATATCGATTGATGAACTTCTAAAAGCAGGTGGTGAAAAAGAGGCAAAGGAAATGGGTTTGATTCGTCTCGTTGGCAAGGATTATTGCGTAAAAGATGGCGACATCCTGAAGATACGGTTTGCATAGGTTTTTTCCTTATACTAATAATCTTAAAGTGAATAAAGGAGGTATTTATGCTATTTATTGGTTTATTTGTTTTTTTATTGTCTTCTACAAACAATCTCGGAAAGCCTTATATATACCCTGACGAAAAACATCCAAAGGAATACAGAGAATTATTGCTTGAACAGGAGCCTGTAATTGAGATTGATAAAGAGAAAAAAGAAGCTATTATTACAGTAAAGACAAGACTTGAGGTTTTACCTATTGGTGTTCACTACGGTTTATATATACCTTCTAAATCAATAAAGATTCCCAGATTCAGGAGACTTGCAGTGGAGAAAGGAAAGGAATCATCTATCAGTCATAAAATTTCTCTCTCTTTATCTATTTTTGAGCATCCTCGTTATGACCTCTGTAATTTTGCAAAGGAGGGTGGAGTAATCTATTACCGGTTGGAGATACGTAATCCTCACTATGCGGTAAATACCTTCTATGATGGGCGTTTCAGGATTGATGGCGATTATTTGAGGGTTCCCTGCATTATTTCAGGCCCCTTTGTGGATCAGGTTGGACAAAAAAGCGCAATAATATCATGGGAAACAGATATACCAGAAAAGGGTTGTGTAGTTATTAAGAGTAGAGAGTTTAGAGATGAAAAAGAATCTTGTATACATGAAATCCTGCTCAATGGATTGAAGACTGATAGAGAATACAAATACAGTGTTAAGGTTGGAGATGCTGTCAGGGGTGAATATCATTTTAAGACTGCTCCGGATAACAATGAAAAGTTTGAATTTGTTTTTCTATCCGATTCAAGAGGAGCTTCTGGGGGTGGAGAAAGGTATTTTGAAGGTTCGTGTAATTTTTATATTTTTTCCACACTACTCAATGATGCCTATAACAAAGGGGCAGATTTTATTCTCTTCGGAGGAGATCTGATCAATGGGTATGTTACAGATGAGTTCGATTTTCGTCATCAACTCAAGAGTTGGAAAAAGGTGTCAGAGCAGGTAGGAGCATTTATCCCTATCTATGAGGGTATGGGTAATCATGAAGCCCTTATGGATGCATATGATGATAGAAGTTTCGATAAGGCTACACCTCTGAGTGCTGAGGATATCTTCCGGGAGGAATTTGTCAATCCGGAAAATGGACCCACTCCTGAGGAGAGTTTTGGATATACGGCTCCTCCTTATAAGGAGAATGTTTACTACTTTGATTATGGTAATTCAAGGTTTATCTCCTTTAATACCAATTATGCATTTTCAAGTAATCCTGAAGAATACGGTGGCAATCTCGAAGGATATGTTATGGATGGGCAGTTACATTGGCTCAAGAAAGTAATAAAGGAAGCGAATAAAAGTCGATATATCAAACATATATTTCTATTTGGACACGAACCTTCCTTTCCCAATGGTTGGCATAGCAGAGATGCTCAGTGGTACAGTGGAAAGAAAGTTTTCGTAATAGATAGAAGGGATGACCTGTGGAGAATTATAAGTAATAGCAAAAAAAGTGTTGCAGTATTTTATGGAGACGAACATAATTATAGCAGGATGTTGGTAGACTGGGAAACTGTTTTTTACGAAAAGGATGGTTATATTCCGGAAAATCCCTTGAACCCACGTAATCCTGTGTGGCAGATAATTTCAGGAGGAGCAGGTGCGCCTTATTATACTCAGGAAAATACTCTGTGGAGAGAGTCGGTTCGCTCATTCTATCCTGGTCATCACTACTGTTTTTTTCGGGTAGATGGAGATATAGTAGAATTAAAGGTCTTTAATGAAATGGGTGAGTTGGTGGATCAATGTCTGCTTAGACATTAGATTTTATAAAGATATCCAGAAAATGAATCCCTAAAATACAGACCAGACTTACGATAATACCGGCAATAACAACACCCAACAGGACAGCCAGAAAGGACTTTTTTATATCCATCTCGAAGAACCATGCTGCTAAGGTTCCTGTATATGCTCCTGTTATGGGTAGAGGAATTGCAACAAAGAGTGTTAACCCTAAAAAGCCGTATTTCTCAATCTTAGAGTGAGTTCTTTTCCTCGTCTTTTCCAGGAATTTCTCAAAGGTTTTCCTATAAAGCCTGAATCTCATAAAAAGATGATGTACAGATGATAAGAATAAATAAAATATGGGGAAAACTAACGAGTTAGAGATTACAGCAATAAGATAAACAGTAGGGATACTAAGTCCGGAAGCAAGTCCTACGGGAATACCTCCTCTTAATTCAGAGATAGGTAGCAATGATAGTATTACTATTTTTAATATTTGACCCATAGTTTTTTCTTCCCCACAATAAATATGGAGGCGAGCGGACTCGAACCGCTGGCCTCCTGCGTGCAAGGCAGGTGCTCTTCCAGCTGAGCTACGCCCCCAAAAAGAATGGGCCCAAGTGGATTCGAACCACTCACCTTTCGCTTATCAGGCGAACGCTCTAACCTGACTGAGCTATGGGCCCTATTTTTTATATATAATATATAACCAAAGATTGTCAAGAGGGGGGATAGATAGTCGCTTCGCTCCAATTGAGAAATAGTTAAATGGTTGAATGGATAAATAGTTAAATAGGAACTCCCACCACCACCCATTTTTTGACGCAGATTTTCACTGATTGAACTGACTCTCTAAACCCAAAATCCTAATCCCTGTGGAGGTCTG
>JAGLZA010000186.1 GCA_023131835.1 Caldifarciminota bacterium | reverse complement strand
GTCCTAAATGTAAATTGCCTCTACATGTCTCGCGCCTTGTAGGCACGGTTTTAACCGTGCACCCTGTAGGGGTTTGATTTATCAAATCCGAGAAATGTAGGGGCTCAATTCATTGAGCCCTTTGTGGAAGCGGGCTTCTACCTGCGATTGTAGAGGCAAGATACATCTTGCCCAATGTGGGAGAGGTCTTCTGACCTCAATCTGTAACGCAATGAACTCAACAAATTGTCATTGCGAACAATGTCATTGCGAACTCCTCTCCCTACTCAGCCCCAGTGAAGCAATCTCGGAAGGGTTCTGTGCTGGGTTTCCAACCCTACGAACTCCATGAACCCCACGAACCCCATGAACCCCACAAACTCTTACCGACTCTCGACTGACGACTGCCCCTGGCTGAGGCTGGCAGCTGTTTTTGCCACAACCACCTGATTCCCGCCCTTCTTTTTCCCTTCATAGAGGGCATTATCTGCTTGTTTGATACAATCATCAATGCTCATGACTTTATCGTATTCACTGACACCAAAGGTCATATAAACCATGAGTTTATGCTTCTCTTGATGATATATATTATCTGCAATTTTGTTCCTTATTTTTTCAGCCAATATTCTTCCACCTTCCAGGTTAGTCTCTGGCAGTAAAAATAGAAACTCCTCACCCCCCCAGCGGCAGACAGAATCCTGCATTCTTATAGTTTCGCGCATTAACCTGGCTATTGAAGCGAGTATGGAATCACCTGCGTTGTGCCCATACTTGTCGTTAAAATTCTTGAATTTATCTATATCACATAACACTAAAACAAAAGGTCTTTTATACCTTTCAAAACGAATCCTTTCCATCTCAATTTTTTCTAATATATCACGTCGGTTTGATAATTTGGTAAGAGGGTCAGTCCTTGAGAGTATATCCAGTTTTTTATTCATCTTTATCTTCAGACGATAAAGATAAATCAGGAAAGCGATAATAGATAGAGTAACGATAAGTAAGAAAATAAACATTCTTTTTCTTGATTGTTCAATTACTTTATCTTTTTTCAGTAATCCGATCTCTTTTTCTTTCTTCTCGGTTTCATATTTTGTCTGCATCTCTGCAATCTCTTTACTACTTCCTTCAGTAAAAATACCATCCTTTACTTCTGAATACAGTTTATAATATTCAAGTGCCTTTTTGTAATTACCTTTTACTGAATGTACCTCGGAGAAATTATGGTAGATTTCTTGAATTATGTCTTTAGCTTTGATTTCTTCAGCCAATTTCAAACCCTGTTCCAGATATGAAAATGCTTTATCATACATTTTAAGTTCTCTAAAAAGGGATCCAATATTATTTAATGCGCTTGCAATTCCAAGCTTATCCCCAATTTCTTCATTTATTTTCAATGCTTTCAGCAAATATTCCAAAGCCTTATTTGGATTATTTAAGAGGGAATTAACAATCCCAATATTGGTCAAAGATTCAGCTATACCTTTTCTATCCCCAATTTCTTCTTTTGTTTTCAATGACTTATTATAATATTCTAAAGCTTCATTGTAATTTTTTAAATCCATATAAATAAGTCCAATATTATTTAAAGAATTTGCTATTCCTTTTTTATCTCCGATTTCTTTCTTGATTTTCAAAGATCTCGAATTATATTCTAAAGCCTTGTCATAATTTTTTAATCTCCAATAAATAAGTCCAATATTGTTTGAAGACCTGGCAATTCCAACCTTATCCTCGATTTCTTCATATACTCTCAATGATTTAATATAAAATTCTAAAGCCTTATCAAAATCACATAGATAATAATAACCCACTCCGATATTCTTTAAAGCCAGAGCTTTTCCTTCTTTATCATGTATTTCCTGCGCTAATTTTAAAGCTTCTCTGGCACATTCTAAAGCTTTTTCAAACGATCTTTCCAAATTAGCTCTTGAAAGGGCATTTAAGATTTGAACCTTTTCTTCACCAGAAACTGTTGGGAGTTTTTTCTCCAGTTCATCGATTTTACCAGCAAAAAGACGCAAGCCAAAAATCATTATAATAAGAATAATAAAATGTAAATATTTTCTCATATCTAAAGTTTATGAATATTAACCTATTTGTCAACAATTAGGCGAAACACACTACCCCCCTTTTTCAACCACAGAGGACACAGAGAAATTAATGTGTTGGTCGGTTGGTGAGTTAGTCAGTTGGTCTGTTGTTCGTAAGGGCACGGTGCGCCGTGCCCCCGGGTTTATGTAGGGGTTTGATTCATCAAACGCGAAAAATGTAGGGGCAAGACATGTCTTGCCCTCTTCCCCAGTGAGGGTCGGGTTGTACCCTAAACCCTAATTGATAACTAGCAGCACATCGTTGACACCAACATCGTTGACAGTTAACCCTCAAATTCTAGCAGCACATCGTTGACACAAATATAATTTGAATCTTGAATAAGTATCTAACTATTGCAATATCTTTCTTCAAAAAAGGAGGATTTGCAATGGTTAAACCCAATGAAGAACAAATTCGGAAAGAAGCATTAAAACTTTATCTTGATGGAAAATCCGTCAGCGATGTGTGCAGAAAAATTAGCCGCAGCAGAGAATGGTTTTACAAATGGCTGCGAAGGTATCAAGGGGGTGCTTCCGAATGGTATCAGGATCGATCCAGAGCCCCCAGAAGAGTAGCGAACAAAACACCCGAGAAAGTCGAAGAGCAGGTTTTGAAGATACGCTCACGGCTTGAGAATTCCAAATATTCACAAATTGGAGCGATGGCAATCCAGTGGGAGATGGAAAAACTGGGAATAGAAACATTGCCTTCCTGGACTATCAATCGGATCCTCAGGCGGCATAATGTCGTACATGAGAAGAAAAAATACAAGCCCTCAGGGAAAAAGTATCCGGAAGTAAAGGAGATTTTCTCTGATTCCATTCAACAGGCTGATATAGTTGGGCCAAGGTACATAAAAAATGATGGCCGGTTCTACAGTCTTAACGTGATCGATCTTGAAAGCTACCTGACCTCTATCTATCCATGCAGAACCAAAGGGGATGAAGATATGTCACGGGGACTCCTCTATGCCTGGAAAAATATAGGAAAGCCTGATTTTATCCAATTCGACAATGAACTCAGCTTTCGGGGCAGCAATCGATATCCACGGTCTCTTGGGCTAGTGATTCGCATGTGCCTATCCCTCGGAGTTCAGGTTATTTTTATCCCTGTGGGAGAACCTTGGCGGAATGGCGTCATTGAAAAGTTCCAGGATGTCTTTGATAAGATATTCTATCGCAAGCAGTTCTTTACCAGCTTTAAGCACTTGAAGCAGGAAGCCCTGTTTTTTGAAAAGTTCCGTAATAGAAACCACCGTTGTTCCGCTCTTCATGGGAGAACACCGTTGCAATATATCGCCTCTGAGGACATATATATTCGCAAATTGGATGGTAATGTTGTCCTTAAAAAGATTGATCTCTCTCTTGAAGACGGTTACATACACATCATCCGTTTTATAAGAAGTGACTGCCAGCTCAATGTATACGGTGAGAAATTCAAAATGCCTAAAAGAGTCATGTATGAATACGTTATCGCAACCATCTGCACGAAAACTCATACACTTCAAGTTAGAATAGACAAAGAGTTAATCGAAACATATGAATATCCTATACCTATCGAGTATGAACGTTGGTGATTGCTCAAGTATAAAATTGAATGTGTCAACGATGTGCTGCTATTTCTGCGCCCCCATGGGGGCGGTCTGTCAGCGATGTCCTGCTAGTTCCTTCTAGCAAATTGTGTCAACGATGTCCTGCTGTCCAACACCTAATCCCTAAATCCTAAATCCTAAATCCATTCTTTGACTAATGACTGGTAACTGACAACTTTGAATTAATCTTGTGGGAGAGGTCTTCTGACCTCGATCTGTAACGCAATTTAACGCAACAAATTGTCATTGCGAGTTCCTCTCCTCGCTCTTCTTATGCGAAGCAATCTCCGGTGAGGGGCTCGGTTTTCCAATTCTTGACTCTCGACTCACGACTCACAACTCTTGACCTTGGACTTTGGACGTTGGACATTTGACAGAAATCAAATTAAAAACACATTGACTTTTTTCTTGAGATACTCTAAAATAACACAAACAATGATTAAATCGAATATGAAATGCAGGAATGTTTTATCTGGAATGAATAAAAAAAGTGTGGACAAGGTTAAAAATGGAAAAGGAGCGAGAAGTACTCTATGGGATCGGTGCTAATTTATGGCATTATTAGATTGTAAATAGATAATTGAAATGATAATTTATCTAAAGAAAACAAGCGAAATACGGAAGGAGACCGACGAAACGTACCTTGAAGTTGAGAAGATAAAAGAAGGGGTTATGACAAATGAGGTATTGGCAGCTCAATGAATTTTACAGAAAAAAAGGGACTTGCCCAGATATTAGCAGTGTAATTTATAAACCCTATGAATTTACTGATAAATAAACCAAAATGAGCAATTATGATTAGTATTCCCAAAGAATTTATTAGTCAAAAAGATATAAACAATTGGGAAAGGTATTCAACTGGTCTTAAAGATAATAAGTTTGTTAAAAAGTATCTTGAAACAACACTAAAAAAATGGGTTGGAAATCTTTCAAATCCACTGTCAATTAATTGGGTACAATGGCTGTACAAGAATAAGTTGAAGAAATTAAATGAACACTTAGAGGCTTTTGAAAATAGAATGGGTGAAGAAAATTTAACATCAATTTTTAGCGAATTAAAAAAGGAAGGTGACGACACAGAAACGGTGATAATAAAAATCAGATCCCTTACAGGAGAAATTATTGCTTTTAACAAACTTATAAGCAATGGTCATAAAAACTTAAAAAAGATAAGCGAAGGTGGCGACTGGGAAAGTGAAACTGCAATTATTTCTGTAAAATCAATCCTGGATTTAGATTTAAATTACCAACTAATCGAAAATACCATTCAAGGAATGGTTTGTATTAAAGAAAATGGTATTTTGCGAAAGTACAGCAAGATTAGATTACACGATGAAAAGAAATTAGATCATAAATTTAGAACAAAGATAATATGGGTTCTGGAAAATTCGCTTTTAAATACATTGCAATTCATTGATGGGGAATTAGAGAACAATGATAATGTAGAAATAAAAACAACCAAGTTTTATATTGAAAACGGTCAACAAACTGGTTATTTAGAAATTTGCTTATACGGGGACTCCGATGACTCAAAGAAGACTGTTGCGGCTGCCCTACAAGAGGATAGAGTTGGTAAGCCGAAATTGGAACATCAATTGAGAATTGAACTGGGAATCAATTATTCTCAATACAGCAATGTTTTTTCTATCAGTTTTGAAACAAATACTTATTGGGACGGCCAAAATTTAGACTTTGACTATCTCCAGAAATCCATCCAAAAACATTTAGAGAAATTTGATAAAGAACAACGAAGAAGCAATAAAAGCTTTATAGGTTGGATAAACATATCAATTCATCCTATGCACGAACGTTATGTATTGGAGAATAAAGAAAAAATAGAGGAACTTTTGAGAACAACTAAAGGCGACAGACAGTATAAAGTTGTTTTTTGTCTAAACCCGCAATGGGGGTTCGATTTTAAAAAAGCAATAATTTTTGAAGTATAAGCTATGATACAACTTCCACAAACAAATATATTTATAGGCACAAGGAACGATCTCGCTCAAACAAACGAACAAGATTGGGCTTTTGTACATGCAACACAAACAATCCATTATAAAATCTTTGGGTGGAACAGAACTACAAGCAAACCCAACAAAAAACATCCTAATTATATTTTTTATGAAAAAGATAATAGACTTTCGCTAAATTGGGTTGATGGCGTCGCTAGTCTTTATGATTGGAGCGGATTTGAAACATTTAATAAAATCCTCGATTTTATAGAAAAATGGAGTAATCAAAGAAAAATTTTAATTCATTGCGATCAAGGACAATCTAGAGCACCGACATTAGGTTTGCAATATCTTGCTAAACGACTAAAAAGTATTCCAAATGGTTCTTATGCGGATGCAAAAAATGAATTTATAAAAATATATCCAAACTACTCACCAAGCGGAATTGGAGATTATGTTGCTCAACATTGGAATGAAATCAATTGAAAAATTTATTAAAAAAGATATATTAAATAACAGGGTTAGACCTTGAAATGTGAATATGTACCATCCCATGTCTGAATTCCCCCTGAATTTTGGCAAAGCCAGAATAGTCAATTAGTTAAATGGTTTATTGGTTGATTGGTAAAAACTCAAATCCCCTTTCAATTAATCACCAGCAGGTAACTCCCCCTTTTTGCGTCTAAACCCAACGCTAATTTTTAGAGCCTCTAAATTTTCCATCTCCTTATTACACATTTCAGTCCGTGACAAAAATGTGTAATAAGAAAATCAATCTTGAAATCCAAAATCCTAAAATTTTCCTTTACTTAATAAACTATTTATTTTATAATTTTATTGTGCTTGAATGATTATTGTAGTTTGCAATATGGGTGAGCAGTAAAAGTATGTATTTAATTATTTAAGATGATAATAAAAATGAATGAATTTAAAAATCAAAACATACCCCATTGATTTCGTTGGCCATTGAGCCTACCCCGTCAAGCGAAATTGTGCGGGATCAGTAAGTCATTCCTTAACGAAATTTATAAGGTCGCCAGGTCACTCCAATCCTGTTACTTTTTTGTAAAGATCATTAAGGGCTTTTCCGCCATCTCCACAGTTAGTGAACCCGACAAAGGCAAAATTTAAAGCCGGGTAAATGAATATTTGGGCGAAAAATGTACCACCGCTACCTGCGGCCGCACTGAGATAGCCCTGTTCTTTTTTGGCGATCCCCCAACCGTAGCCAAACGATACCTCACGGTCGTGTTTCATATGAGGATACATATCCCGGAGGTTCGTTGTGACCTGTATACTGTGTATAGTCTCATACTCTTGTTGTCCGAGCAGTTTTCCTTTTCCTTGCAGTCCACACAGATGTTCCCGGGCGTACAAGGCGAAATCGTGTATGCTGCAGTGGACGCCACCGCTTGGATTCATCCATGCCGAGAGAACATATTCGTCATCCAGGTCCTGCGGTTTTGGCATACTCGTTGCGTCTCGACCGAAATAATGTCCACGTGGCTGTTCTGGTTCTGACTCGGAAGCAGGCCAGCCGCCGATCCTTGCGGCTTTCATGCCAATTGGTTCGAATATCCTCTTTTGTACAAGGTCTTCATACGACTGTCCAGCTGCCAGTTCAACTATATAACCGATAATTGGCCATCCAACATTGGAATAGATCACTTTTGTGCCGGGTTCGGCAATGGGTTCGAGGCTCAATGCCAACTTTGTTACTTCCCGACGCTGTTCGGTTGGATCAGGATACGCAGAGGGTATTTCTTCGATAAGTTTCTTAACGATTACGGGATCTTCAAGGGTAGTTAGTTGAAATACAATGATACCGGCTTTATTGTTAAGAAGATCAGCGATCGTGACCTCGCGGTACGCATCCAGCATCTGCATATCGGGGAGAGCTTGCTTTAGTGTCATGTCATACGTCAATTTTCCTTCCTTAACGAACATTGCGACGAGTACGGCAGTCATCGATTTTGTTGTCGATCCAATATGAAATCGGCTGTTATCCTGGGCAAACTGTTCTTTGCCATAGACTATTTTCCCGACTGTCGCTTGCGCGATAATGCTATCGCCGTACACCAGCGCTGCTGCCATAGCTGGCTGATTGTACTGTTTGCTCATTTCCGTCAATAACTTTGCAAGGGATTCATCATTCTGTATCACGGGCTGCCATTTCTCTTTTGAACAAGCGATCCCAAATATTAGATATGCTATAACAAACGCGGTCAGTAAAGACATTCCCCTTTTGTACATTTTAAACAACAATTTACTTTTCATATATTCCTCCTTATTTGTCAATAATGATCTCTTCACGGCTGATGTGATCTGTTTCATTCGGATATACACTAATATTTATCGTGTATGCTTTCCCTCCCGGAGAATCGTACTTGGTGAATTCACTGATGAGTTTCATAATTTTTTCCTGCAACGGCTTCACGTGACCGGGTAAAATCCTGGCAATTTTTATCAAGGTAATGACTTCATGTCTATTATCTCTACTGACCGTTCCGATTGCTGTCGTGAGATCGTTCCTCAGGATGGAAAGGGTAAGGGCTTTTTTGCTCGATTTTCCTGATTTGTCAAAACTTACCACAAAATTGCGGGCAACAGACCGATAATACTTTTCAATATTCTTGCCGATATCTCGTTTTTCTACCAGCCGTATCAAACCAACTTTTTCGAGTCGCTTGAAATGGTGTGTTATATTCGCTGGATGCACACCAAGTTCCTTAGCGATATTCGATACAGTCCTTTTTTTAGCGGAAAGCATTCTCAGTATGGCTATCCGAGTCGGGTGCACGTACGCCTTG
Source organism: Caldifarciminota bacterium (assembly GCA_023131835.1). Lineage (GTDB taxonomy): Bacteria > Hydrothermota > UBA3072 > UBA3072 > UBA3072 > JAGLZA01. The sequence continues at coordinate 23,023 of JAGLZA010000186.1, read as the reverse complement.
ATTCGGGCTTCCTCTTTGAGTACTAATAGTTTTTTTGGTTTAAAATTTATATTAGCCATTTTTCTAATTTAGAATATTTTCTAATGTATTATACTAAAAAAAATGAAAATGTCAAGGGGGTAACAGGGTCAGACCTTGAAATGTGAAAAGGTTGACGTTTTGCTATTAAATCGTATGCCATTCTGTGTTTTGGATTTTAGTGTGAAAGGGGACGAGGTTTGACCCCTTATGGAATAGTTATACATTCCATGGGTCAGGCTTTTTAACATCATTAATATGCGCAAGGTCGGGCTAATTTATTCTTGTTAAGAGGTTCTGGCAAAGCCAGAATCGGTTAATGGGGACGGTACATGAACCCTTGTGAAATAGTTACACATTTCACAAGGCGGGCTTTGTGACAATACGAGTCGACAGTCATCAGTATAGAGTCAGAAGAAACCCATCTCCAGGGCAAGACATGTCTTGCCCCTACATTTTTTGGATTTGATAAATCAAACCCCTACAAAAGGGCAGATGCTCGACCTGTGCAATAAAAATGTGACAAATGGGACATATAGCAATACGCCTCTTGACAAAAAGGTGAGGAATCACTAAAGTAAAGATGAAGGTAAATTGTAACTTATGTTTTTTAAAAAATCAGTTTTAAGTAGAACTATAATGGTGATGTTTCTCATAATCACTATTTTTTGCACCAACAAAAAAATTTACGCAGCACGTCCGCTCTTCACCGAAGGTGCTGAAACAGTTCCACCTTCTGATATAAAGTTGGAATTGGGTTTTGACTACCACCCATATGAAACTTACTTCTATTACGGAGAAGAAAAATATCTGGATATCTCATTAATACATGGTTTATCCAGTAGATTAGATCTAGAAGTTAATATTATCTATGAAATTGAATATCAATCCCTATCAATTCCTCCGGATGCGAGATTAAAATACGCCCTGATTAAGGAAAGTGACAGGATTCCATCGATATCTTTAGCATTTACTATACTATATCCATACCCTTTGAGATATAGAATTACAGGCATTTCGACAAAAACCTTCAAGCCTTTTACATTTCACGCAAATATTGGTTATGAAGCCGGGTGGCTTTTTAATTATTGGCATCTAAATTATTCAACTGCAATAGAGTTTGGTATTTCTAAAAGATTTGATATTGTTGCTGAGATAAGAGGAAAAGGCATGAGCATAGAAGATTTTAAAAGTACCGGAGCATACTTAATTGGAATGAGATTTCATATCTTTGAGAATTTATTTCTGGACTTTGCAGGTTGGAGAGATTTTAATGATAAAGATAAGTACTGGGATGCAACTTTTGGAATTACTTTTGGGTTCTAATCTGTGTTTGTTGAATTTGGGAATCCCCAGGAACGCTGCTTGATTTTGTGAGATTTTCACCATGCGCCATCGGGGACGGTGCTTGTCATCTTGTCATTATATAAGTTGTGGATGGGATAGGTGCTTTAATCTGAAACAGTAGCTTTGCGTTTGTTGTGCTAATCTCCCCCACCTCCTAACTTTACAAATATACTGGTTTTTACACTCCTTCTTCTTGACTTTAGACTGTTCTTCATAATATTATTAAACATTATGGCAGTTAAAATCACTTATTTTGCTCATGGAACTACAACAGATAATGAACGAGATTTAGCTACTGGATGGTCTCCAGGAGAATTATCTGAATTGGGTATTAAGCAAGCTAAAGAATTAGGTCAACTTGTTTCTGATAAACACTTTGATGTTGTTTTTTGTTCTGATTTGAAGAGGGCTGTTGATTCTGCCAAACTATGTTTTAGTGATAAATACCAAATTATCAAAGATGAAAGATTAAGGGAAGTTAATTATGGTGATCTTACAAGAAAACCAGCAAGCGAATTTAAATATAGAATGGTCGATTACATTGACAACCCATTCCCAAATGGAGAAAGATATAAAGATGTAGAAAGAAGAATTGTTGATTTTCTTAAGTTCCTAAAGAAAAATTATGATGGCAAACATATCGCAATAGTTGCACACCAAGTACCGCAATTAGCTTTAGATGTTTTGATAAAAGGTAAAACCTGGGAACAAGCCATTGATGAAGATTGGAGAAAAAAGAAAGCCTGGCAACCTGGATGGGAATATATCCTTGAGTAATACGGGTAAAACGGAATCGGTGCTGATTTATTCTTTAGGGAATAGAAGGACGGGGGTTGAAAAGGAGGACAATTTTCAACGAATGTATATGCAAAATAAAATTTTAATAATTCATTATGAAAGGTAATATTGTTGCAGGAATTATAGGTTTCATATATCTGACACTTGCCGGCATTGCAGGTGGAGGAGAATTCCTCTTAGTAGTTTTTATATATCTGGTATTTGCACTGGGGCTTATCTGGTTTGCAAAAGACTTAGGTGAATACACGGGGACGGTAAAATTTATTCAATTGACCTCAAAAAGCCCTGGTTTCCTGGTAAGGATTGTCGGATGGATGTTATTATTATTACCCGTTGGTATCGTAATCTACTGGGCTATTATTGGGGTGTGAGACATACAAATATGGGGACGGTGCATGAATTTGTGAATTTATGCAATCAGTCCTCAGTCATTAGTCAGGAGGTAGTTGGTGGGTTGGTCGGTTTGTGAGTGGTGAGAAAGAACCGAGAATTCAGAATCGAGGTCAGAAGACCTCTCCCACAAAATTAGTCCAAAATCCAGAATCCAAAGTCACCAGTCGAGAGGTGGTTAGTCAGTTGGTCAGTTAGTGGGTTGGTAAGGAAGAATTTAGAGTTCAGAATCGAGATGAGAAGGCCTCTCCCACATTGGGCAAGGCATTTTTGCACCTACATTTTTTGGATTTGATAAATCAAACCCCTACAAGAGAGCGACTCATCAAGTCGCCTCTACAAGGGTCGGGGAACCTAACCCGTTCAACAATGATGAAGAAACTATCATCTTACTATTTAATCCTTTCCCACAGAGCAATAATATCCTTGACAATCCGATCATTGCAAAATTCAACAAGGATTGAACTCTTAACCAGTGACTGGATTACTTTTTGGGAATAGGGTAATTCAGCCAGAACCTCTATATTTCTACTATGGCAGATTTTTCTAATATCCTGTGTGTTTTTCAAATTGATATCATACTTATTTATGACGACCTTTGTGTGAACACCAAAGTGTTTGGCAACATCGGCAACCCTTTCCATATCGTGAATACCTGAAAGCGTCGGTTCAGTAACAATCAGTGCCAGATCTATATTTGCTAAAGAAGAAATCACTGGACAACCAATTCCAGGAGGCCCATCAATAATTATATAATCCTTGTTTTCCCTTTCTCCTATTTCCTTTGCATTTTGTTTTACCAATGTTACCAACTTGCCTGAATTTTCTTCAGCAATACCAAGTCTTGCATATACAAAAGGACCGTATTTTGTGTCTGAGATAAATAACTCGCCAGATAAATTTTCTTTCATAGTAATGGCATTGACCGGGCAAATATAGCTACATATATCGCATCCTTCACAGGAAATAGGATCAACAACGAAATCATTATCTATAGCATCAAACCTGCAAACATTTAAGCATTCGCCACATTCATTACAGAGTTTTTTATCAATTTCTGCTTTTTTTCCAGATTTGAATTCATGCCTTTCCCCAATTTTAGGCTTCAGTAACAAATGTAAATCGGCTGCATCTACATCACAATCTGCCAGAACTGCATCTCTGGCAAGAGCAGCGAATGATGCAGTCAATACTGTTTTACCTGTTCCGCCTTTCCCGCTGATTACCGCAATCTGCTTCATCTTATTTTACCCTCAAGCCAACCGATTCTGACCTTTTCTTCTGTATCAAAAACAGGAACATAGGGCTTTATGTCTAATAATATGTATTACTCCTATAGGCTTTACTTTCATCTTTCGGATAACTCCTTTACCAAACTAAACATAGTCAGAAAAAGTTCAGCATATTCTTTCTTTCTCTGAACGATTGGGATACCCTGTGAATATAAAAATGCAATCTCTCTATCAAATGGTATCTTCATCAATATCGGAATCTTATTCTCTTTGCAATATGACTCAATCTTATTGTCACCTATATCTGCACGGTTTATAACCACTCCAAAAGGGATTGTCAATTTTCTTAAAACCTCAACTGCTAACACTAAATCATTTAAACCAAACGGTGTTGGTTCAGTAACCAACAGGCAAAAATCACTTCCTTTTACTGCCTCAATAACAGGACAGGATGTGCCCGGTGGAGCATCAATAATGACAGTCCTGGTTGGATCAATACTCTCCTTAACTGCTCTGATTAAGGGAGGAGACATCATCTCACCAATATCTAATCTTCCCTGCACAAATTGCAATTTACTTCCACTATCCATCTCAACAAGGCCTATCCTCTTATCAACCTCTCTTATTGCTTTCCGGGGACAAAGAAGGCTACAGCCCCCACATCCGTGGCAAAGATTAGGAAAAATTAACACCTTGTCACTTAGAACAGCAAGAGCATTATATGCGCAAATCTCCGCACATCTGCCACAAAAATCACATTTAGATTCATCTATCTCTGGTACAGGAATAGAGACGACTCTTGTTTTTTTGATCCGGGGCTTTAGAAAAATGTGCGCATCTGGCTCCTCAACATCACAATCCAGGAATTGAACACCGCCATCTATGGAGATGCCGAGATTTGTGGCTACAGTGGTTTTTCCTGTACCTCCTTTTCCACTTGCGATTGAAATAATCATTATGAAATATCTATTTCCTAACCATCCTCATACCACATTTCGGACATTTTACTGAGTAGCAGGGAACACCCACCTGGTGTGCAACACTTGCCCCGCAACCCGGACAAATACAATTTCCACCCGAACCTGCACCCTGTTTATTACCACCCATTCTACCTCTTCCTTGCCCCCGGGCTGAACCCTGTGGTGGTCCCGTTCCATCTCCTAATGGCATATCAATCACCTCCTTGTTATTTGTAATTATCTCTTGCCTTGCATACCGAATTTTGAATTAACGCTTGGACCTTGACCTGCCTGAAGTCTTCCTGCTTTATAATCTTCTATTGCCTGTTTTACAGAACCTGATGCGCCTGTAAGGGCTTCTATTTCCGCAGATCGCAGAGCTTGAAATGCATTTGGTCCAAGATTCCCGGTAATGACCATCTTCACTCCTTTAGATGCTACAAACTGACCCGACTGAACTCCGGCTCCACCCATCGCACCAGTGTTGGGATTTTGAACAGCTTCAAATTCAAGGGTATCAGGGTCTACAAAAATAAAGTAATCACATCTCCCAAATCGCGGGTCAACCTGCGAATCCAGATTATCCCCTTGCGAAGTTACACAGATTTTCATTATCTCATACCTCCTTTCTATCACAATTACTCATATCCTCTTCCGGATGATCACATTCAACTTTATCCAGACCATATCCTCTACCCGAACCTGGTTTGCACAGGCTCTCTCCACCTTTTAAATCTCCTTTTTGGAGTTGTTCTATCACCTCATCTATTTTCAGGTTTACACCCACGATTGTCTGAATACCAATCTCATTAAAAAGACCTGCAGCCCGCATTCCCATGCCACCACAAACTATACATTCAACACCTCTTGAGTGTAAAAATTGGGGTATGAATCCGGGTTGGTGACCGGGATTCCCTATACTCTCCCTCTTTACGACTCTGTCGTTTTCAAAATCTACAATAGTAAAGGATGGGCATCTGCCAAAATGAGCAGATACAAAATCACCATCTGCAGATATCGCTACTCGCATAATCTTGACCTCCGCTTTAAAAAGTTTCCGGATGGGGAATAGAGGTGGATTACATCTCTATTCCCAATCCACCAGATTACTTATTCTCCTGTGCTTTAGCCTTTTCTAATGTCTTGATACGGTTTTGAATATCCTCCATCTGCTGATTTAAGAATTCTGCCTGACTCTTGAGCATATCCATTTCATCTGCTGGGGTTGCTTCTGGTGCATAAGGATAAGGGGATTCCCCAACAACAGGATAACCGTAAACCGCTCTTGCCCGTCCTGGCAAACCTGTTGCCCGATACCAGTGTCTCCAACCATATCCACGAGCAAATCCACCACGACCTCCACCTCCGAATCCTCTACCCAAAGCTGGATTCACATAACCCGGCACAGGATAACCGGCGCAGTAACCTGCAGCACGGCCTGTCATTGGACCCAATCCTGAAGGGCCTGTACGATCTCCACCTGGCATTATACTACCTCCTTTTTTAAGATTAATAAAAACATTTCCATTTCCAATCAAAAAATCTTAAACCGCAATTACTTTTTATTCTGACACTCATTACATAATCCATAAAACCGAATAAGATGATTCGTAATTTTAAAATTGAATTTTTTCGAAAGTTCCTTTTCAATTCGGCCAAGCAATTTAATTTCCTCGTCTATAAAATCCGTATAGTCAATAACCCTATTACAACCAGTACATACTAAATGATGATGCTGTTTGACCCCTTTAGAACTTTCCGATAATTCATACCTTGCCCGGCCATCCCCAAAGTCAAGTTTGGAAACAAGCCCCATCTGAACAAGCAAATCCAGAGTGCGATAAACCGTAGTAAGTCCAACATTTGGATATATCTTGTGAACCGCCAGATATATATCTTCGGCACTCAGATGCTTTGAGGCATTATCTAAAACCTCCAGGATAGATTGCCTTGGCATAGTCAGCCTGTATCCACCCCCTCTAAATCTTCCAGCCCACCAACAGGACCCCCTTCCGTATTTAGGCATATATCAGAACCTCCTTATTGGTAATGGTATCCATTTTCAATTATACACAAGTTTTCTTTTTTGTCAAGTCTTTTTTTTGCTCCTCTGAAGTCATGGAGTCAAATCTCGACACTTGACAACACTTCTTTTCCCTTGTTTTCAAATTTTATAAGCCACAAGCCAGGAGCAGCCATCAGTCGTAAGGCGATAGCCAAGGGATTGATAAATCAAACCCCTACAAGAGGGCGACTCACCGAGCCGCCCCTACAAAAGGGCAGGTGTTTGAATTTTCCCAGACACCTGGAAAATATTTCTTGACAATTCATAATTTCTGTGTTATAATTTTATTAATATAAGTTTTTAGTCTTTTAAATATATTTGCGAATGATTGATTCATGCGAATGTATTATTGATAAGTTAAAGGGTATTAAATTTCAGGCCGCAGTCTGTTTTTGTAGTTAGGTGTATTCGATTAACAAGGGAGGAAAATTTTATGGAAAAAAAAGAGCGTCGTTCCGGAAAAGAACGGAGGAGTGGGAGAGAGCGCAGGAAATCAGATGAACAAAGTCAAAAAGAACCTGAACGCAGAAGTGAGAAGGTTAGGAGAACTGAGAAGAACAGGAGAAAATCCACAAAAAAACGATAAGAGTGCTAAGGGCGATTCAATCTCAGTGCATAACCACGGTGAAATAGTTACACATTTCACCACAAGTAGTAGAATAAATTTACATTTGGAAATAGCACTTCCGTTCTTAAACTGCTGCAATATTAAAAAAACTCTAATTTCAGAGAAGGAGGTATTATGATTTATTTAATTGTTTTTTTAGGAATGACCTTTCAGCCTCCAACCATTACCTATCCAGCCGAAAGGGATAGAGACCAGAGTAAAATTGTAGATTATTTAGAGGAAAAAATACTAAAGCAGAAGGAAGGAATGATAGATATTATAGTAATACTCTGGTCACCACTCACAGAGAGAGAGGTCCAGATCTTTGAATCCCTTGGAGGAAGGCTAATATATCGCTATGATTATGTAACCTACGGTTTCTCTGGCAGCATACCGGTTCCGAATGTGAAAAAACTGTCTCAGAAACTTGGCGACAAGTTGAACTTTATAGATGGAGTAGGAAGAGGAAGACCAGATATCGATACTGCTGGAATGATTATAAGAACCAATCCTGTGGTTAATAATACTTATAAGTATAAGGGTGATGAGAACTCTTCCATTGCGAACCTGGATACAGGGACCAAGACATCTCACAATGATCTTGGAGACCCCGATAATGACAATCAATCTCCTGACCCTGATGATTGGCAGGATGCTGCAGGAGGTTGGCCTGCAAATGAGGAATATAAACTCATAGGTTGGAAGGATATCTCAACTGACTCTTTATCCAATTCAGACCCCGTTGATTTCTCAAGTCATGGCCATGGCACTCATATCAGTGGAATAATAGCTGGCTCAGGTGAGATCGACTCTACTTACAGAGGAATTGCTTATAAGGGAAGATTGACTGTGGTGAAGTTTGTAACCAATGGTGGCACATATTGGTCAAGTGCGCTGATTCGGGCACTCGATTGGATTGTCGCCAATAAAAATACCTACAGGATAAAGGCTGCGAATATAAGTGCATCCTGGGATGATAACTATGGGAATATGACCGATGTAGCGAATAACGTTGTGGCAAATGGAATAGTTCTTACCTGTTCTGCAGGTAATGGATATAACGATGGACCTTCAGATCCCTATTTTTATGTGATGTATCCTGCACGTGCAGAGAAGGTATTAACTGTTGGAGCAACAAATGATTTTGACCAGGTAACAGGATACTCAAGTAATGGTACATCAGGCACTAACAAGCCCGATGTCGTAGCTCCAGGTGGTGGTTGGGAGAACGGAGTCTATGCCAATGGAAGTATAAAATCAACCGATAACAATCCAGTTGACTGGTATTCAGGAAGCACTATGGGCTCATCCGGAGGAGGAGAAGGCACAGGGACCTCGTTTTCTTCCCCGATTGTAGCAGCAGTGGCTGGCCTTCTAATCCAGGCACAGGAGGTTGCAGGAGATACATGGGACTATACTCAAGATGAGGCACTCAGGATAAAATCACTTATCCTAATGACTGCAAATGAAACAAACCACATTGGAGAAGATCCAAATGCCTCAATGCCTCCAAATACGCCTCCTCTTAATAGAGGAACCAGGGATTCTGTAGAAGGCTATGGTAGACTTTGTGCAGATGCCGCTATAGAAGCAATGCTTATGTGGTACCCTATTGGAATTCAAATTTCTTGTGAACTGGATTCAATACCCTTTGGCAAAAAAGTATGGGCAAGGAAGGTCTTTTTGAAGGGAGGAGAAAATTATACTTTTTCACTTACCAACCCTATAACTGGCGATTTTGACCTCTATCTTTACGAAGATAGCATAACAAGCAATGGTGAACCCCAGATTGCATCTACCAGTACAGATACAGGTCTTGGAGTAGATGAGCAGATTAACTTTTCACCTGCTAACAACGATACCTTCTACCTTCTGGTAAAGTGGGTAAATGGGGAAGGCACTTTTTTGTTCGACTCTGAAACCTCTGACGGAGGTTTTGATGAAAAACCACAGGTAACCAACAATCCAGGTAGTTCGAGAAAGCCGTCAATTACTGCAATAGGTGATACAATTTATCTTGTCTATTGCGATTACACTCCGGGAAATTTCGATATTTTCTTCAAAATGAGCACGGATGACGGACAATCATGGCAAAAATATGCAAATCTGTCCAACACTTCAGGTCAATCTTATTGGCCAGATATTTGTGCTTCAGATAGTGAAATACATGTGGTATGGCAGGATAATACAAGTGGGAACTACCAGATATATTACACCAGGAGTCAGGACGGAGGAGATACCTGGGATGATTCTGTCAGATTGAGTAAACATGCAGGTGCCTGGTGCCCAAAAATCGCACAGGTAGGTGACAGTCTGCACATTGTATGGTATGAGGGAGATAAAATCTATTATAGAAGGAGCACAAACAGTGGAACATCCTGGGAAGATACTGTATGCATTGTGAATAGCCCTGGTTCTTGGGCTATTCACCCGGTAGTTGCAGCCTCAGACACTTTCGTGCATGTGGCTTTCGAAGATGATAGGGATGGACCCCGTAAGATTTTCTACATTCGCTCCTCAGATGGAGGAGCCACCTGGGGACAACCAGAATGGTCTATATCAGGAGAAGATTCATATATGGGTGACCTGGTCTGTAGGAGAAATACCTTATATTTTGCATATGAATCATCTCGATGGGGCGGAAGGGAAATATGTTTCAGATGGGGTGCTGTCGGAGGATTCTGGCCTACTGAAAAAAGACTTACATATGATAAACAATCAATGTCCAGGAATTGCGTAATTGGATTGACTGACAGCGCATTATATGTTTTCTGGGATGACAATAGGTATGGTTTCTGGGGTATATTCAATCCTACATTGGATAAGGATATTTTCTACAAGTACTCTACTGATTATGGTACCAGTTGGATGGGTGATTTTGAGGTGACTTTCACCGATTCCTGTTCAGAAAGTCCTACAGTGGCAGGAAACGGCAAAGAACTCTATCTTTCCTGGGCTGACTGCACAAACGGTAATTTTGATATATACTTTGCAACATACCAGGAAACTACAGGTACTTCTGAAATATCCGAAGAAATAAAGCCATTCCCTGATGGGTATATCTTAGTAAGCCCAAATCCATGCATTAAAGAACTGAATGTATATTCCAGGTTACCATTTGGCTCAGGGAAGGTAGAGATATGCCTTTATGATCTCTGCGGAAGAGTAGTATTCGAGAATCAGAAAACAGTCGTCAATGGATTAATCCAGGAGAAGATTCCGATGCTCTCCCTCCCTTCAGGGATATATTTCCTGGGTGTTTATCTAAAGTCTAAGGACACCGTTTTTAAAGAACATAGAAAAATCATCCACTTAAAGTGATTGCTTTCATAGAAGTTTGATCATATCTAAAACCAGTGTCGGTGCATAACAGTATAAGTCGTTAGTCGAGGTTAGGATTTTGGGATTTGGATTTAGGCTACACCTTGATCTCCCTCGGAATTGTCTGGCAAAAAGAAAGAGGGAGAAGATGTATCTTGTCACTACGAACATTAGGAGAAGAGGGCAAGGCATTTTTGCCCCTACATTTTTCGGATTTGATAAATCAAACCCCTACAAGAGGGCGACTCACCGAGTCGCCCCTACATAAACCCGGAGGGCATGTACCTACCTTTACCACCATGGACCTGAACTTTCACGGCAGTCAAAGTTCTGTCCCCTTGACTTTTGTTATTTACTCTCTATTTTTAGTATTATAATGAAATTTATAGATTATAATTTTTAAAGTTAATTTTTAAAACTATTAACAGAGGAGGATATTATGTTGATACTTTTAATCTCATTATCTTACAATAGGATAGAATACAATCCCCACATTGATACAATGATATCCAATGTGGACAGCGCGGAACTTGTAAAGTGGAATAGAGAGATCTCTGGTGAGGACAGTATATTCTATCTTGGTGACTCCACACTTATTCTAACGAGGTTTTACTTCACCTATGGAATGACAAAAGCAGAGGACTACCTTTATGATTATTTTGAATCATTAGGATTGGAAACTTATAGACAGATTTACTGGTTGATAGATTGGCATTATGGAAAATGGAATTATGACTATTTACGCTGGCATGGAATCTACCCTGGTTACTATGTTGTGAATGATACTTTAATATATCTAACTTCAACGGACAGTGTGCTCTATTACACTCCCAATGGCGGAAACAGGTGGATAACAGTAGAAGAGTTTCCTACAATAATAAGTGGGGTTTCAGTCCCGGCTCCTGGAACATTGTATGTCTATTCTCAAACAGGAGAGTTTTATTTTTCAGACGATGGGGGTAATAATTTTGAGGAGCGGGACTCATTATTACCTTCTTACATTATGAGCATGCATTTCCTTACAGGTAAAAAGGGATGGTTATTGTCAGGTACTGGGATTGTCGCAATAACTGATGATGCCGCCATGAACTGGGATACTGTTGAAACAGGTGTGTTAATGTCAAGGGATATATATTTTACTGATTCTTTAAATGGTTGGCTCTGTGGTTATTGGGGAAAGATACACCATTCAACGGATGGTGGTTACACCTGGGTAGCACAGACATCACCTATATACAAAAACCTGCATGGCATATACTTTATGAACGCAGATACAGGTTGGATATGTGGTGATGATGGAACTTTGCTCCAGACCACAGATGGAGGAAATAACTGGGAAGATATTAGCTTTTCCACTGCTAATTTCAGAGAGGTGTATTTCAAGACATTCCTTGAAGGATGGATTGGAGGAACTAACGGCAAGCTTTACTATACATTAGATGGAGGATACAATTGGGAAGAAATACAAGGAGCCACTACCACTTTCAACGGAATCTTTGACACAGGTGCTAATGTTTTTTTCTGCGGCGAGAGGGACTTGTTATTGTATGATAACTCTGAATATGTCAATAGGAATTTTTACCTTCCAAATGCAGTATGTAACATCATAGCAGTCCAGCCTGGTATTGTCCATCCTGACACAACTGTGATAATCGGCGCCCACTGTGACGCCGTAGATATCTATGGACATAGTTATACGAGAGCACCCGGAGCTAATGACAATGGCACAGGTGTTAACACGGTTAGGGAAGTAGCAAAGATTCTTTCGGAATATGATTTTGATTATACGATTGAATATATTCTCTTTGGCGCGGAGGAGGTAGGACTTACTGGTAGTGAATATTATGCCGATAATGCTGCACAGGAAGGGAAACCAATAAGGGGACTAATTAATCTTGACTGTTTGGGATTTGATACCCTGGGTAACCACGACTTTCGACTTTATACAGACAGCACAGGTGGAGAGGATTTCGCATATCTTGCAGTGGACATTATATCTCTATATTCACTGCCTCTTAATTTAACAATTTTAGATACTTCTTCAGATCCTATGGGTTGTGATGCTTACCCCTTCTGGGAAAATGGTTATTTAGGTATATTATTCTGCAACGATGAGTGGGGACCCGTGAACACTATCTATGATTCGATACATATAATCAATCCTTCTATGCATTACAATATGACTAAACTCGCCGTGGCCGAGCTTGCTTATATGTCAGAACTTTCCAGTACAGGTATTCCTGAAGATGTTTACACTCCCATTACTTTAAAACTTGATAGTCCCATCGTAAACGGATCACATCTTTCCTTCACTGTTTCTGGCCCTGAAAATACTCCTGTAAAGATAACTCTTTATGATGTAACAGGGAGAATGGTACACAGGGTATTCCATGGAGCTTTACACGATAGGGGAAGGTTTGAGGTGCGTAAGAAGTTTAGAACAGGTGTGTATTTCCTGAGAGTAGATTCGGATATCGGGTCTGCTTCAAAGAAACTGGTGATTTTTGGTAGTTAATATATACGCACTCTTATGAGGCGCTAATTTATTCTTGCAAGTCGCATAGAAAGGTCGAAAGTCTGTTAGTGGAAGAATGGAGTCGATAGTCGGGAGTCAGGGTGGGATTTAGGATTTTGGGATTAGGATTTAGGGCACAACCCAGACCTTCACCAGAATAAGAAAGGCGAAGATGTCATACTGTCAAACAACGGGATTGTTACATTGGGCAAAAAGAAAGAGGGACAAGATGTATCTTGTCAATACGAATATTAGGAGAAGAGGGCAAGGCATTTTTGCACCTACATTTTTCGGGTTTGATAAATCAAAGCCCTACAAGAGGGCGACTCACCGAGTCGCCCCTACAGGAAATGACACTTCTGGTATAAGCACACAAATTACATAATTGTGAAACTTGACTTCCTTAGTAACTATAGTATTATTCACTCAATTTAGAAAAAAAAGAATAGCAACAACTTTAAACTTGTCACTGCTTATCGCTAAGCCATTTGGGTGAGCACTCTGATGTTGCTGTTGAAAAAGAGAGTAACAATTTATGGAAATAGAAAAAAAGAACACATCGAATGATGTCGAAAAGTATACAAAGCGAATAAGAATTACTTATATCGCATTCTTGATTTCATTTTTCGCCACTGGTTTTATGAGAGGTGTCCTCGGAAATCTTGCTGAAGGAGATCTTCAAACTTTCTTTAAATTTTGGCAATTTTTTGTATTTGAGTACTATGTACGCACATTAATTGTAATCCTGGCAGGATATTTTACTATTAAGCGAACCATTGCTTTAAAAGGAGAGATTTCCCAATTTCGACTCATATCAATTGCAGGGTTTTCTGCGTCAATGATGATTTTCTTTGTCATTGTCCCCACGATTTGGCGGTTTATGGGTTTTGGATACCTTTTTATGCCATTCCCCTGGACCTCGGCTCCGCTTATGGTTGTGCTTAACGGAGAAGTCTATCATAGTTCTTTCACAGCGCTATTTGGAGAATCTGGCGTTCAAATTGCCGTAATCTCTTACCTTGCCTTTCAATTGCTTGTTTGTGGTGGTGTAGTGATTCACGGTCGGCGCTGGTTTTGCAGTTTCTTATGTTGTTTTGCAGGATGTCACGCTGAAACTTTTGGGGATGTTTTACCATTCATTCCCCACAATAAAAAACGCCCAAAATCGAAAGCTGTTCACCCAAAGATTGTAATAGCTTTAAAGGGCCTTCAAATTTTGGAACTGATATTGAGTTTATCTGTGTTTTTACTCCTGTTAATTTGGGTCCTCGGCGGCAAGCCTTTTCTATCAATTGATGAACTCATAAGAATAGAAATAACAAGAGTCCTGTTCCTGGACACATACTTGCTCAACACATTCTGGTGGCTTATTGGAGGAAGATTTGGATGCTATTATTGTCCGAGTGGGGCGCTACTCGGAGCTTTAGGTCGTTGTGTGGGGCAACGGATCGAAACGAACCTTACGGAATGCATCGAGTGTGGACTCTGTAACGATGCTTGCAAAATGTCAATAGATATTATGAGTAAAGCAAAAGTTGGAAAACCTGTAATAACTATTAACTGCACTGGATGTGGTTTGTGTGTAGACAGTTGCCCAAAAGGAAATTTGAAATACTCAACCACCATTTTGAGAAGATATCGAGATAGACATGCTCATTTGCTCAGGAATCCTCAGTCGTGAGTCGGTAGGGGAGAAAGAACTGAGAATTCAGAATCGAGGTCAGAAGACCTCTCCCACATTGGACAAGATATATCTTGTCCCTACAGAGGGCGTGGTAACCACGCCCCTACATTTTTCGGGTTTGATGAATCAAATCCCTACAGGAGGGCGACTCACCGAGTTGCCCCTACATGAAAAAGGCATGCTTTTCCCCTACAAGCAATGACATTTTTGGTATAAGTACACAAGTTACATAAAAGACAAGGAGTTGCATGGTGAACTCCTTGTCTTTCTATAGGATAGGATATACTTAAAATACTGTCTCTTTAAAACTTCTTTGAAAGATCCTTGAGAATGTCTTCCACAACATCAAATACAACAAGATTTAGATCCTCAGTAAAGGGAATCTCCCAGTTGGTAAGAGTATGGTAAATCGTCGCATGTTGTTTATCTGCAGTATAGGTTTTTTCCAGGGCCATCGTTCCCTTTTGCTCAATCAGACAGCGGAAGGTTATATGGAATTCAGCGCTATAAAAATACGCATATCCTTCACCTCTCATTGGGACTTCTTCAACCTTCATCTTATATGAAAATTCCAAAACCTTCCCTGAAATCTCATAATCAGCATCTGTGCTACTCTTTACTACATAAAATATTTCGCTCCCTTCCTTTTCCACTGCATCAGAAAGATATTGTCCAATATCTCTTCTAAGAAAACTAACTGGGTCAATGGTAAAACCGAGAATATTCACATTCGATTCCTTTGATACCAGAGTAGACTGAATTTCTCCCACATAGACCTTCTTTGAAGTTCTTGCTGCAAGAGACCCTACAGGTTCATAACGAGGAGCGACTCCCCATCGTGCGCAACCCAGGGAAAGAATGAGCAGTAAAACGAGAGATAGTCTTAATTTAAACATTATGCCTCCTTTTTTAAAGAAGATATAAAAAAAGTCATAATGCGCAACCTTATTAATAAACTTTCCAATCACAATGTTGACTGTTTTATACGCTCGGAGCTAGACAGATATGACAAAAAAAGTCCGAAGTCCAATGTCAGGAGTCGATAGTCAAAGTCAGGGTGGAATTTAGGATTTTGGGATTAGGATTTAGGTTCCAACTCAGACACCCTTCCGAGATTGCTTCACTGTGGAAGAGCAAGGAGAGGAGTTCGCAATGACAAATTGTTGGGTTTGTAGGGTGATATGTGCATGTTCATCTCCTATCACATAACACATATCACCCGCTTGTCTTCTCGCTTGACTTCCTGTGCAACCACCGAGCTTCTTGAGTCCGTTGGGTTCATTGCGTTTAAGATCGAGCCCGTAAGGACTCTTCCACATAAACCAAGGGGCACGGGGGGGCCCGTGCCCTTACGAACAACAGACCAACTGACTAACTCACCAACCGACCAACACACTGATTTTCTCCGTGCCCTCTGTGTCTCCGTGGCTTTAAAAAAATCAGTTTTAATCAGTGAAGGACTGTGTCAAAAAGAATTAGGGGAGGGAAGTTTCCATTCCTTCTTGACAGTTACAGGATAATCATTAGAATACAGTATGCCGATTTTTCTTTTTACCGATATAGAGGGTTCCACGAAGAAATGGGATAAGTATCCTGAAGAGATGAAAAAGGTGCTTTCCATACATGACGCTATAATCAAAAAAAACATAGAAATATATGGTGGCAGAGTTATTAAACACACAGGAGACGGTGTATTTGCAGTCTTTGATGACGGTAAACCACTAAGTTGCGCAATTGAGATTCAGAAAGGGATCGAAAGAGAAAACTGGGGAGAAATAGGGGAGCTGCGTATCCGCATAGGTTTACATGCTGGTTCTGCCGAAAAGAGAGATAAAGATTATTTTGGTCCGGTGATAAACCGCACAGCAAGAGTTATGGATACAGCTTGGGGCGGACAAATCATTCTCACCCCCGCAGTCTCCAATGTAACTAACTTACCTGACGGAGCTTTCCTGAAAGATACTGGTGTACATATTCTCAAAGACCTGGGTGAGCCCCAGCAGATTTATTGGCTTGTGCATCGGGATCTTAAGATACAGGAGTTTCCACCGTTGCGTTCACTTTCTGCGCACCCCAACAATTTACCAATCCAGCCCACAGCTTTTCTCGGGAGAGAAGATGAGCTTGTTGAGATTACTAAACTTCTCGAAAATTCTTCATGCCGTCTTTTGACCATAATAGGCCCTGGGGGAATAGGTAAAACCCGCCTTGCCATACAAACTGCAGCCGAAAAAATTGAGGATTTCGCTGACGGTGTTTATTTTATTCCTCTGGCACCCTTAAGTTCTGCTGATTCCTTGATTTCATCCATTGCTAAAGCCCTCAATTTTTCTTTTTATAGCCAGGGAGACGAAAAGGGTCAACTATTAAATTTTCTCCGGGAAAAGGAACATCTGCTAATAATGGATAATTTCGAACATCTTGTTGAGGGTGCAGGGTTCGTTGCCGACATACTCAACGCAGCACCAAAGGTAAATATTCTTGTTACCTCCAGGGAAGCGCTCAACCTTAAAGGAGAGTGGCTTATTCAAATAGAGGGGATGGAAGTTCCAGAGGATGAAGCCATTGATATTGAAGGCTACAGTGCAGTCCAGTTATTTCTTCATAATGCCCAGCGGGCTAATTTAAATATCTCTTTTTCTGAGGAAGATAAACATTCCCTGGTACGTATCTGTCAATTAGTGGGAGGTATGCCCCTAGGTATTGAAATTGCTTCTTCCTGGCTTCGAACATTATCCTGTAAGGAAATAGCCCAGGAGATAGAAAAGAATCTTGATTTTCTAACAACCTCAATACGTGATATTCCTGAGCGACATCGCAGTCTGCGCGCAGTGTTCGACTATTCCTGGGAGCTCCTCTCTGAGGAGGAAAGAAGTGTATTTACTAAAATATCTGTTTTTCGAGGTGGTTTCACCAGAGAAGCAGGAGAACAAGTAGCTGGTATCTCTCTCCCCATCCTTACTGCCCTAATAGATAAATCCCTGCTATGCAGGAATCCCTCGGGACGCTACCATATACTTGAAGTCGTAAGACAGTATGCCCTGAAGAAATTGAACGAAAACCTACAGAACAAAAAAGAGGTTCAGGAGCTCTATTGTCGCTATTATGCAGATTTTATTCAAAGGAGAGAAGAGCAATTAAAAAGCGGAGAATTGAGTTCCTTAGGAGAGATAAGAAAAGAGATTGAGAATATTCGAACTGGCTGGAGTTGGGCAGTTGAAAATAAACAAGAAGAACAGATCGAAAAATCTCTTGTTGGACTTTATAATTTCTATGATATTAGTAGCTGGTTTAAGGAAGGAGAAAGAAAATTCAAAAAAGCAGCAAAGGTCCTAGAAAGCCAGGAAGAAAATATAGTCTATGGAAAGATTTTAGGGGGATGGGGTAGTTTCTGTTTTCGGCTCGGTTCGTATGAAGAAGCCAGGGAACTTTTCCGGAAAAGCCTGACAATTTTTCGAAATCTCAATGCTCAAAATGAAATCCCTGATGCCCTCAAGGGTCTTGGTAATGTTGCCCATATGACTGGAGAGTATGATAAAGCAAAGAAACTCTATAAAGAAAGCCTCGCGATTTACAAGGAGAACGGTAATCAGAGAGGAATAGCTTCCACCTATAATAATTTAGGTAATGTTCATTATAGGATGGGAAAGTATAAAGAGGCAAGAGAACTCTATAAAGAGAATCTTGCAATCCGAAAAGAAATAGGCGACCAATTTGGAATGGCTGCCGCCCTCAATAATCTTGGTATTGTTGCCGATATGTTAACCGAGTATCAAGATGCAAAAAAACTTTATCAGGAAAGTCTTGCACTCAAAAGAGAGCTCGGTGACCATAAGGGAATCGCAATGTCCCTATACAATCTGAGCTTTGTTGCTAAGAACCTTGGAGAAACATCAGAGGAAAAACAACTCTGCCAGGAAAGCCTATCAATCTTTAAGGAGATTGGACACCAAATGGGCATTATACACTGCTTCACATACCTTGGAAATGTTTCCTTTGAAGCGGAAAACTATTCAGAATCTAAAGAATATTTTTACGAAGCCTTAAGGATCGCGACAGACATCCAAACAGTTCCCATGGCCCTGGAATCTCTGACCGGGATAGCTAAACTTCTGATGAAGAAAGGGCAGAAGGAACAATCATTGGAACTCCTTACCTTTATCCTGCATCATCCATCCTGCCAGATAGATACCAAAGAAAACATTAAGAAATCACTACCAGAACTCGAGTCCGAGCTCTCTGCTCAAATAATAAAGACTGCCCGAAAAAAGGGGGAAACAAGAAAACTTGAAGAAGTGGTGGAAGAGGTAATGGGGGAGCAAGGTTAGTTGCCTCGGGCATGATAAATCACGCCCCTACATCAAGGTCATATAGGACACACTTGACATCTGCAATATTCTCAAATATTATAATATAAAAAGGAGATAAGAGAATGGGAACAAAACTAAATGAAGAAGAAGAACGATTCGTGCAGGAATTGCTTAACTAGGACCAATTAAAGAGACCCACTGGGTGCATACTTTACAACCTCTTTTTAACCTTAGGGGGTATTATCATAGTCGTTGTCTGTTTCTTGACGATTCAACATCTAACCGATCGAACAGCTCTATGGGTTACTGTCCCGGGATTCCTGGTGGGGCTCTTCCTGATCGGATTATACCTCGTGGGAAAATGTCATAGCAAGGAGCGTCGACTCGTCGCTTCGGTATTGAAGAAGTTGCAGAGTGATAACTCTTCCCAGGGCTAATCCTCAATTTCCAACCTTCGATCAGCCCTTCTATTCTCTCGCAAACCACGCAAAGAGGTTGATTGTAGAATAGTGGATAGAAGAATTTCCTAAAATTTAAACTTCAATCAGTAAAAACATAGATAATATAATTTAAGGGTTCGAGGGTAATTTAGGATTTAGGGATTAGGGTTTAGGGTTTAGGGTTTAGGGTTTAGGATTTGGGATTTCGGGTTTAGAAAATTAGAATTAATTAAACTCTCTTCTGCGTACTTTCTCTCCTCTTTCGTTTTTTTGGGGTGTGGAAGAAACAACATATTAATTTCTCTGTGTCCTCAGTGTCTCTGTGGCAGAAGAAATCAGTTTAATCAGTGAAAATCAGTGTCAAAAAATGGGTGGTGATGGGGGTTCCAATTCAACTATTAGACCATTCAACTATTTAACTAATTCCCTTTGTGCCCTCTGTGTTAAAAAATGGGAGGTTGTTAGATAAATTAAAACTTGATTCGTAAAAGATATTGTATATATTCATATATAGTATATATTATTAAAATATAGTAAGGGGGTAATATGAAAGAAGAAAGGGTGCAAATTTTGAAGGAGATGTTTGAAGAAACGAAGAACGAATATCAGGAAGTAATGAAAGAGCTGGACCCACTGCTGGAACGAAGAAAGGAACTGGAGGATAAACTTATTCATTTAGACGCATTATTAAGAGATGAAGGATATGAGGTATCCAGAGAAAGCCATAAAGAGACATTAGGTCTATTTGGTGAGAGCATTATTTCCGGGGAAGAGGCAAGACACCAGATTGTTAAGATTCTAAAGAACGCTCCAGGTGGTATGCACTATCGAAAAATATATAAAAAGTTGGAAAAGCGTGGCTATAAAATGAAAGGAAAAGATCCGGCAATTAATTTGATAGCCCATATGAGTAACGATAAAAAAGAGCGTTTCGAAAGTTCAGGCAAGGGTATATGGCAATTAAAGGATAAGGTATAGAAGATCGACTCAAAAAAATAAAGGCTCTGGGCTCAATATCTCAAAACTCTATATGTAATCCTCCTACAAACATAAATCCCCATTGGTATGATGCTTTTATCTCCTGATTGGTATCGTCCCAGTAGTGTTCTCTGATGTTCTTTCTGTTATACACATTGTCTATCTCACTATACCACTCTATTGTGAATTTCTTATAGTATTCTCTTCTCGATATCCTGATTGCCAGTGTGTGATAATCCGGATACTGCTCAAGCCTTGAATAATCTCTCATAGTATATCCTTCATTTGCAGAAATAAGGGAGTCTATGGGATAATGATATCTACCATCTGCCCATGCGAATTTACATCCAATCTCAAAATTCCTGGGCAGTTCTACTCCAAGGAGGGATTTGAATGAATGTGGACTCACGAAGACAGATTTTAATTCTTCTCCATTAAGGGGCTTGAGTTTTGTATTGGCATAGGAATATGAAACATTCCCGTAAAAATTATGAGAAAATCTCTTTTGTATTGATATATCAATACCTCTCGCCTCTCCTTTACCCTGTGATACAAGAGGATTGAAGTTGATATAACCCTCATAGGATGCTCCTTCGTTAAGGAGTATTCTAAAAGAATCCTCTTCATCAACCGGATAATCTCTATATAGTTTATAATATGCTTCAAGTGAAATCTTTGTATCCTCTGTGATAAGGTACTCAATACCCGCTATGTGGTGAATAGATTCCATATCCTTCAGAGCCTTGTTATTCTCATGGGATGTAAGCCAGATAAAAGATGGATGTTGATGGTATCTGCCATACCCGGCATTCAATGTCAGTTTTCTTGTAAGGTCGTATGAAATTGAAATCATTGAAGACAGGGAGCGGTCTTTAGTAAAGTCAAGATATGATATCCTTCCTCCTGTGCTTAAGAGTAAATTTTTGAATCTCTTTGAGAACTTCATATAATAACCAGCGGAGAATGTTGTATCATTATGATTGACAAGCGTATCTAAACCCGTTGAATCCTCTTCTGTAATCCAATGCTTCCAGGAGTGAAACATAAAATCTCCGCCTGTAGAAATATGCATAAATCTGTTCGGTATTTCCAGACCAATAGTGAGCGGCAGATGTTCCTCAAAGGAGTTGTTTGTATAGTTGAAGTCCTGTGATTCCACTTCAACAACATAGATTGGTCTTGAATAACTCAGCGTTGAGTTTAGTAAATATCCACCCGTAACTCTTTTGAATGTTATACCGGCCACTCTCTCAGAGAACTTATTCCATATCTCGGAATCCTCTCCCATTCCTTCCCAGTCGGTTAACTCAATCCAGCTTTTGCCTTCAAGAAAGATAAATGAGAGTTTGTTTCTATTTTCGATGGAACTCGTAATAGGATATGTAAATTTACCCTGGATATCGTAGTATTGGGGTACCCCAGGGAACTCTGCACCCAGAAACTGGAGCAGATCAAGAAAACTCCTTCTTGCCGAAAAAAGGTACCTGCATTTCCCTATATGGCCATCAAGGCTTAAACCTGCACCTGCCATTGAAACATCAAAGAGATAATACCTTCTGTCCTTTGTCCCTTCTTTATATTGTATGTCTATGACCGATGATAATGCATTTCCATATTCGGGGCCAAAACCTCCTCCGTAGAATCTTATTTTCTTCAAAAAGTCTGCATTTACAAGACCTATTGAGCCTCCCGCTGAACCCAGAGCCGAAAAATGACTGAGAGATGGCACCCAGATACCATCTATCAGGTATAAATTCTCATTGGGTGTTCCACCCCTTACCACGATGTCATTCCTGTCGTCGGATGGAGTACTTACTCCTGTCATTGTCTGAACCATCCTTGATACATCCCCTGCCACACCAGTTGTCCTCCTTATTTCTTCACGAGACATTTCCATACCTGAGACTGCTTCCTCTTTAGGAAGAAAATATGATGCCACAACCTTTATAGAACCTACGAACATCGGTTGAATTCTAAGACGGACTTCAATATATGCAGGTCTTGTGGTTGACACAACAATATATGGAACCTTTGCGGTTTCGTATCCTATAACTGAGGCTGTGATAGTATGTGTACCAACAGGAACATCGTATATTGTAAACTCCCCATTCTCATCTGTTGCCGCCCCAAGAGCCGTGTTTTCGATCACAACATTCGCACCTATTAAAGGTACCTTGTTCTCGTCTATAACCTCACCTTTTATTATACCTGTAAGAGTTGCATACATTAATAAAATAATCACATAACCTCCTTTTTCAATTAAATCCTTCTCCACTGCTGTAAAGGAAAAAATCTTTTATATTAGTCTCTCACATTTTGGGTATAAACTATGCAACCCTTTCTCTCTGTCAAGCATTTT
>JAGLZA010000185.1 GCA_023131835.1 Caldifarciminota bacterium | reverse complement strand
GGGCACGGCGCACCGTGCCCTTACAAACAACAGACCAACTGACTAACTCACCAACCGACCAACACACTGATTTTCTC
Organism: Caldifarciminota bacterium; assembly: GCA_023131835.1. Classification (GTDB taxonomy): domain Bacteria; phylum Hydrothermota; class UBA3072; order UBA3072; family UBA3072; genus JAGLZA01. The sequence goes on along the minus strand of JAGLZA010000185.1, from coordinate 11,574 downwards.
TGTGCTCTCTGAAAACACACAAAATAAAGGGATTGGTGGAATTCTGCGTTAATCTGCGGTTAAATTCTTAGGTGTGGGGATAGGTTCTTCAAATCAGTGTCAAAAAAATGGTGAGAGCTATCCCCTTACAGCCACAAATCGAATCTCTGTATATTCATCAATAGCAAAAGGAGGCCCCTCCCTCCCGATCCCACTCATCTTGACACCACCATAGGGCATATTATCCACCCTGAATGTAGGATAATCATTTATAACAATACTCCCCACTTCACACTCTTTTATTGCCTTCAACATATTTGAAATGTAAGGCGTATAGATGCCTGCATTCAGTCCGTAGTCAGAATGATTAACCATATCAAGCGCCTGCTCAAAGGAATCAAAGGGCATAATAGATACAACCGGAGCAAAGACCTCGTTTGAAACCACCTTCATATCAAAGTTTACATCTGTTAGGATAGTTGGCGATAATGTTGTCCCCTCCCTTGTACCCAATAGCAGGGGTCTTGCACCCATATTTAGTGCTTCGGCAATCCACTCTTCGGCTCTCCTTGCCTCTTTCTCACTTATCATCGGTCCATATAAGACATCCGGCGAAAGGGGGTCGCCTATATTTATCTCTCTGGCTGCCTGAACAAAGAGAGTAACAAATTCATCGAAGAGGGAAGAATGCAGATAGATCCTCTGGACGGAAATACATACCTGCCCTGCATTTGCAAAGGCCCCAATGATTGCCCTGTCTGCAACCTCCTTAAGGTTTTCTACTCCCTCATCGATAACAAGAGCAGAGTTTGAACCAAGTTCAAGTAGTGTCTTCTTCATACCGGCAAGTTTTTTCAACCTCTTACCAACATCCAAACTCCCTGTAAAACTCACGAGTCTTAGTTCATCACTCTCCACCAATCTCTCCCCCACCTCCTTACCCGGACCAAATACTACATTGACAACACCCGGCGGCAGATCAACCTCCTTGAATATCTCCGCACAAATACCTGCAGTAAGCGGAGTGTAGGTAGAGGGTTTCCATATAACAGTATCACCTGCCGCAATAGCCGGGGCAATCTTATGTGCTGCAAGATTCAGAGGAAAATTATATGGAGTTATGGCGAGAACAACCCCAATTGGAACCTTAAGATAAAAACCAATCCTGCCTATCCCTCCTTTTGCAGCTTCAAGAGGAACCATCTCACCGGATAGTTTTTTCGCCTCATCCGCTGCAAAATCAAAGGTCTCTATAGCCCTTTGTACCTCCCCTGTAGAAAATCTTATTGCCTTACCCGATTCAAGAGATATTGTCTTTGCCAGTATATCCTTCTTTTCGGATAATTTTCCTGCAATCCTCTTAAGGTACTGAGCCCTTTCATAAAGCGAGGTATCTTTAAATCTCCTGTAGGCTTCCTTTGCAAAATGGATAGCAGAATCAATATCTGAATTATCTGCCCTTGAAACACTCCCTATCCTCTCATTGTTATAAGGATTGAAAATCTCTATTGCACCTTCCTTTTCAACCCACTCACCATTTATAAATAGACCAAAATCCAATGACCTCATTTACCAGCACTCCTTTCAAAGACTATATCGTCTTCCTCTCCATTATCGTCCTTGAGATTCTCTCCAACACTATAGATCATAAATCCATCATCCTTTAACCGGTAAACAAGTTCTTTATTAGTAAAGGGATCGCGGAGTATACTGGATGGACCCTCAGGATATTTACCTGTTTTCTTCTTTTCACCTTCGATGTCGGAAGCGGTTTTCAATATCCTTGTCTTCGCCTTGAAAGAAACCCCCCTCATAATGATGGAATGATAATTGGGTGTTGTGATGGAGAAATATAAATATGGTATTTTTTCAGAGTAACGATTAAATGTCCTTTCAACCTTTTTATAACCTTCTTCATAAATATAATATTCAGTAAACGACTGCCAGGAATTAAAGGGTCTGGGGATGATAGTTCTGATGAGTTCAAGCCCGGCAGAATATTCATAGGAAGGTATAAATCCAAAGAATGGAACGAAAGAGGTCATAGCCAACCTCAAGACTTCAATCTCAGTTGAGAATAGAGACTTAGTTCTCATATCTTTTTCAGACAGGACTTTCAGGATTCTTTTATAATAGAATAATTCCATAGAAAGCGATGATAGGGATTCTATCCTGTCATCCATCATTTTTGGCTTCCCTGGAAGCAAGACATCCTGCCCTTCATAGTAGTTGTAAAACTCATCAATAATTGGCTTTATCTCTTTTCGCAGCGCCCATCCCTCATTAATCCCTCTGCACAGGTGCTCATAAATAGTGCCTCCAATGACATAACTGACCATACTGTTAATAAGGTAGGGTTCCGAACCTATGAGTTTTGCAAGATGCCATACCTTCTGTAATCCAATATATGCTTTCCTGTTATTCCCTCTTTCTATATCCAAAACCACACCTATAATTCCTGCCCGCGCAACAGTAATCAGATCAACGAATGCTGGTAAAGGAATCGTCCACAATGAATCTGCATAGTCTCCCTGCCATACATACTGGAAGTATTCATACTGGTAGAAACTATCAATGAGGACTGTATAGGGAGAAATAAGGTTTCTCATATCTTTCACTTCTTTTCGTATACTATCGGGTATTGTTCCCTCTCTTGTGACAACAATACCAATACTTCTAACAAGGTTTTCTTTCTCTCCTGGAATTACTTTCAGGTATTTTAAAAGGTGTGCAGAATTCTTCTCCCCGGGAACCTTATATAATTCTTCCACATCAGAGATTCTGAGATTCTTTTTAACCAATTCCTCGAGTCGGGAGCACGAATTCTTTATAATCGGAGGAATAATAATATTTATGAGTATTAGAAGGACAAGTGGTAGAGCAGTAAATAGACCCCAGAATCTTAGGTTTCTCCAGAGATTCTTACTCCTTGCATATAAAACAAAGAAAAGGGATACAACAAAGAGAATAATAGATAGAATGAGAAAAGGAACAAACCCTATCCCAATTGACGGAAGGCCAATTGAAATAAGCAGAATCAAGAGGATAGCAAAAAGAAATACCGGGATTACCCCAACAACACTTATTAGCAGAAGAAGAATAAAATTACCCATTGCCTTAAAAAAATCCTTCATTTTTCCCCCTTTTTTTAATAGGTTAAAACTTTTATACTCATTGTCAAGCGTTTTTCAGGATCACCCCACCCCCATTTATACCACTGCAGGCGAAAGAGAACAAAAGATTATCCCCGACTCCAATCTCCACTGATTAAAAAAGAGCTTCTGAGTCATAGAAAACACAGAGGAATTAATGTGTTAGCCGGTTGGTGAGTAGGGGCACAGGGGCCCTACATTTTTCGGGAGTGATTTATCATTTTAGACAGAACCATTCCCTTCTTTTTATTTTATCTTCAATTCCATGGACCTTGATCTACCGTGGTCATCCTGACAGACAAGGATGTGTTTACCCCTTTCTGGATAAATATAGGTTTTTTTAATGGGGTGACCAGACCATATAAGTTTCCCATCCAAAAACCAGTATATTTTCCTTACGGTATTTGGAACAGAAGCATCAAGAGGAATTTTTTGGTACTCAAGGGGTATACCCTCTCTGATAATATATGTGCATTCTTCATTGGGAGAATTTATAACTGGACCCTTGCCTGATAGTAATGTTCGGGATCCTGGATCAAGTTCAGGAACTTTCTGTATGGGAAAATTATTCCTCTCCATCCAGGTTGCCACATCAGGGGGATAAATCTCATATACCTTCTTTATACACTTCCTTCCTTCCATATATTCCTTTGTTAACCTGTAACCTGTCTTTTTATCAATGTAGAATACCTGATGGATATCACATACACCTTCAGACGATATGCCAGGTATATAATATTCTTCTTTAGTGTGTGGACAATCTGGATTTGGAACCCTTCCACTCAAAGCGCAGATTTCTCTCTTTTTTACAGAAGGAGGCTGCTTGAACCATATTCTGTCATCTTCACCGATAATACTCCTCAGCACATCGAAAAGGATAGGTGCTGCCACTTGAGAACCAACAAGTTCAGGTACACCACTCCCATCAAAATTCCCTACCCATACACCAACCGTGTAATTTCTTGTATATCCTATACTCCAGGCATCCCTGTGGCCATAGGAGGTCCCTGTCTTCCATGCAACCTTCGGCATATCTCTTGTGTATTCCCAGTATTCAGGTAGATCTGGCCTTGTGACATCAGAAAGCATTTCTGACAATATGAATGCAGTCCCCTCTGAAAATAATCTCTTTCCCTGAATTTCAGTCTCACCTTTTGTAAAGCACACTGGTCTATATAGCCCTCTATTTGCAAAAACAGAGTAGAGATTTGTAAGTTCAAGGAGATTTACCTCACAACCTCCAAGTATAAGAGAAAGACCGTATTCTCTCTTCTTTAGATCAATGGTCGTAACACCGCACTGGTTCAATAAATTACCGAAGTTTTTCCCTCCCACTTTAGCAAGAAGATTAACTGCTGGAACATTCATAGAGGTTCGTAAGGCCTCTCTAACACTAACCAGTCCATGGTATTTACCATCATAATTTTCAGGAGAATATTCCCCATAATTTACAGGGACATCACTCAATCTTGTACTCGGGGTTACAATGCCCTGATTAATCCCATAGGCGTAAAGTAGTGGTTTAAGGGTGGAACCAGGAGAACGCGAGGCAAGAGCGCCATTCACCTGTCCATCGTTAAATGAATCGTAGAAATCATAGGACCCAACCATTCCAAGAAGTTCATGGTTCTTATTTCCTATAATTACCACAGCACCATTAGTGATTCCCCTCTTTTTCCACTTATCAAGATGGGACTTAAGTATATCCTCTGCCTTTCTCTGTATTTGAAAACTCAGGGTTGTAACCACAAAACTCTCATCCCGATATCTTCTATGAATGAGGTCAGTAAAATGAAGAGCAAGGAATGGCATTCCAGGAGTATCTATTGCTATTTTTTCCCTTATACCTTCCTGGTATTTCTCCTCACTTATTACCCCCTGTTCCTTAAGCCTTTTCAGTATTCTGTTTTTTTTATTCCCCAGCTCTTCTGGATTGATAACTGGATTCAGAACATTGGGGGAATTTGGAATTATTGTGAGCATAGCAGCCTGGGATAAACTTATCTGCGAAACCGGCTTATGGAAGTAGTAGTAACATGCTGTCTCTACCCCTTCTATATTGCTTCCATACGGTAGCAAATTAAGATAAATCCGGAAGATTTCCTTTTTCGTAAACATACTTTCGAGTTTTAACGCAGTTAGTATTTCTATAAACTTCGAAACAATGTTCCTCTTTCTGTGTCCCATCATACGGGCAACCTGCATAGTTATGGTAGAACCACCTGATACGATTCTCCCCTGTTTAATGTTCAAGCATAAAGCCCTTAGGAGTGCATAGGGATTTACGCCATTATGGTAATGAAAGCACTTATCCTCTATAGCAATAAACGACTCCATTAAGCAGGGAGATACATCTTCAACATTTACGGGTATCCTCCATTTTTCATCAGGAGATAAAAATACCCTCAGGGGTTCCCCATCCCTGGAATAAATTGCCTGGGATGAGGGTTTTGAGATTTTCTCCCTGTCGATCGGCACAAAAAAACTAAAAAGATACAGTAAAGACGGTATAATAAAAATATACCTTAATAACTTCCTCGTTTTCACTCTATCTTTATCCTCCCGCTGTTCGCAACGGAAGATTTAAAGGGATCATACATAGCTTCTCCCTTGATTGGAGGAAGAACGAAACTCCCCTTTGTTACGGCCCTCAAAAGATAATAGAATGTGTATTTTCTACCTTTGTGAAGGTTAAGATAAATATTTATTCTGTCATCCCTTATGTCCATGTAATCCGGATTCAAGGATTTAGATTTAATCCATGGTAATGCTTCATAGGACTGCAGTCTTGGATTTTCTATCTCCATACCAGCAGGCAGCATATCGGTTATTATTACGTTATATAGATTGTCGGTTAGTGCCTTCATGGTAACCCTTGCCACAATGAGATCACCCTGTTTTATCCTTGAATAGTTAACAGGAATACCGTTTCTATTAAGATATTCCCTCCTGACTATTAATCCATTGTCGTATTCCTCAACGTTCTCATCCCTCTTTATTCCACCCATCCTCCAATAATAATAAGATGGGCCTTGCCCTTCTATCTTTATCTCTACCTCTTTACCATCAATCTTTTCCCTCTTCAAATAGAAATCCTTGGTTCCAAAGGAGGAAATAATCTTTCCACCAATTCCCACAGTGCCTTTGTAGGATGGCTCTCCGATCTTCCTTAAGGCTTTACCCAACGCCATAAATCCAAGGGCGGTTTCCTGAGTGGTGTAATACCGGTTTGCGGATAGTTTCTCCATTATTTCCTTTGCCAGAACAGGAACAGAAGGATGGGCTGGATCAATCTCTGAGATTATCTCGAGCATAATGGCATTGGCCTTTGTTCCGGAATTGAAATTCCCGCCTGTTTCTCTTGAGGAGGAACTGGGAGAGATATCAATGGGTATAAGTTTCTTTGCAACCTCTATATCACCGGAAAGGGCAAAAGCACCTGCCACTAAGAACTGTGCATAATCTGAGAATTTATTGAGATCCAGACCTTTTAGATAATTCATGTTGCTCCTGTCAGGTTTTCCCATAAGGGCAAGGACATAGGAAGCATAAGCCTTTCTCTCTGTCTGCCATCTTCTTTTCCATCTTTCACGCTCTTCCCTTTCTCTTAGCAATTTCCTTAGTCTCTTACCTGCTCTTTCCAAAACATAATCAGAAACTTCATAACCGGCCTTCTTTGCCTCTACCAAAAAATGGGTTGCATAGATTGTCCCCCATTCAGATTCCGTGCTTCCTCCTGGCCAATAAGAAAATCCACCGCTTCTCTGCTGCATCCTCTTTAATTTCCAGATACCTTCACTCACATAATAGTCCACGCTTCTGTCCTTAAAGAGTTCCGGATCAATATGCCTAACAATATCCGAAAAATAAATAAGGGGGAATACACTGGACGTGGTCTGCTCAATACACCCATGGGGATACCTCAAGAGGAATTTGATACCTTCTCCAATTTTAACAACAGGGAAGGGTGAGACAATAAGCTCAAATTTTGTAGTCCCTAAAACCCAATCGTCTGAAAGTTTGATTTTTTCTTCTCTATCGGGACGAAGTGCTCCGGAACCAATCTCATATATAAGAGGTGACGCGGGTCTTAAGGGTATATCCACATCTGAAAAAGTCTTCTCCCTCATCCCTTGAGACTCCAGACGAAAATGGACTTTACCCATCGTGTTAGATGCCTTGCATAAGAAACTAAAGAATTTCTCTTCCTCTGATTCAAAGTTGGCAGTAAATTTATCCCTTGAGGTTATCTTTACCGGACCTTCAGAGGAAATTTTAAGGGTAATCTTCCCTGATTTACCAACACCGTTATAGACCGAAACAGGAATCTCAAAACTATCCCTTCCGGACAAGAATCTTGGGAATGTCGGAGTGATTACAATGGGATCGGATATAATCACCTTTTTTTCGGTGCTACCAAACCTATCTCTGTCGTACGCCACTGCCATTATACGCAAGGTCCCCTGGAATTGGGGAACCTTGAATTTTACACTTGCCACTCCCTTTTTTACTCTCAGGATACCTGACCAGAGAACAACAGGTTTTACCCTTCTTACAGTAACTGGCATAAGATACCTTGCTGCTTCTTCCTCTGCAAATCCTCCACCTGGTGATGATTTCTTAACTGTTTTCTCAAGTTCCGGAAGAATAAAGGAATATATATCGTATGTTTCAACCAATAGCCTCCTTTTGCCGAAGAAGAAATCAAAGGGTGAAGGAGTCTTGAAATCTGTTATCTGGCATATCCCTTCATCAACGGCCGCAATGGTGAGGAAGGTATTCCCTGTTCCATTTTTGATGGTTGCCTTTATCTTTATTTCAGTGTTTGGTTTGATCCTCTCGGGGGAATCAATTTGAATAGATAGACGGTTCTCTTCTGACTGTACAGATAAGGGAGTTACACCAAAGGCCCTCAATGGGGCATGGGGCTCTATACCTTTATTTGACCTTATAAGGGTCCCGACAATATAGACGTTCGGTTTATAATTATCATTAACAGGAAGGGATATGGTCGCTGTATTCTCATTCATCATTACAATCCTCTCTTCAAAAACGCCATCCCTTTCTATTGACAGAAATAGTCTACCCGGAAACGGAGCCTGTATCTGGACTTTTACCTCTTCCCCCACTCTGTAACTATCCTTATCTAACTTTATTTCCATCCTGTCAGGCTTACCCATAGCCCATGGGGCATAGCCCCAACCAGATACGTAAAATCCAATAGTTGAAGAAACATTTGATTCTGGGTCTTTCAACTTGATAAGATATTGGCCGTAGTTTGTTGGTGTAAATACAAGGGAAGAGACATCACCATTGTATCTTACTATTTCTTTTTTAACCAATTCCAGTTTCCTTTCAGACCTATAGTGATGATATCCCCTGTAATCCCTTTCCAGCACAGTATTCCAGTTGACTTTATAAACATACAATTCAAGAACCCTTGACGCAATCTTTCCCCCATCTGGCGTAATAGCAACAAAATCGATCCTCACCTCCTCCCCTTTGTTCGGATATCCTTCCTTTTCCCTTTTCATACCTATGTAGAAAGGATAAGGATGGACATTAAAACACTTTCTTACAGTGAAGGGGCGTCCCCCTGTTTCAAAGACTGTGACCTGAATCGTACCTCTTATATAAGAAGGAGGATTCAGACGTTTGGGTATATGGTAATAAAATGTCTTTTCACCATTAGAATTGAGTTTATCCTCACCCATGTTTATGTCTATTCTACCCATCTTCTTTTCAGAATCGGAAAACTTAAACCCTTTATAATCCTTATGGGTAAAATTCACTGGTTCGAGCCATCCCTTCACCTCAACCTTCCGTCCCGAAGCCGGAGGTCCGAAAAGCATCATACTTTTTACACTTATCTTAACCACCTTTCCAGATGGATATTCCTCCCTGTCAAGATCAAGACTAACTTTCATTCTTGCGGGCAAAAATTCTTCAACCTTGAAAGTAACTCTTCCAATCTCCTTATCATCTGCAATAAGAAGTTTTGCCGTGTAATTACCTGTCTTCGCATATGTGGGGATACCAAGACAGAATTCATCAGCCCCTGATTCGCCAGTCCTTCCCTTAAACGACTGGAATTCCTGCCATCTGGGATCAAGGATTAAGAGTTTTATCGGGAAATTTGGTGGAATTTGCTGCTGCCCATCCCTCATTGTCGAAACTATATGTATTGTGTCTCCCGGCCTGTAAACTCCTCTATCAGTATATAAAAACGCCTCATATCCCTTGCCCACCGGTGGACGGCCACCAATATCAAAATCACCAAGATTTAATCTACCTGTATTAAATTCAAGGAATGAAAAATCATCTCCTTTTCTCACAACTATAACAAAGGGACTGAATCCTTTTATAGCCTCGCCGTAATTGTTGAATACAACAATACCATTGGAATTTGTTTTCCCCAGAAGAAGAATCTGATTGTTACCGCTTATTAACTGAACTCCAGCATCTCCCACAGGGTTAAGATCCTCAAGGGAATTGACATATACCCGTAGTTCATCACCTGTCCTCTTTGCCATTATACCGAGATCTGTGATTATTATCCATTTTACACTCCTTCTCCAGTGCTGCTCGGGTTTCCATAGTTGTGCAATATAAATACCCTTTCTATCAGTCGAGATATAATCGCTCATATCTATAGTATTTATAACCTTTTCGTTCCTTTCTCCGCCAGGTTGGAACTTTTTTGTTTCTATGTGCTTCCCCAAGAATCTCATCTGATAAGTATTTACATAATTGGAAGTCATTGAATTTGTGTTTAAGAAGTAGACAATATTATTCACATATACCTTTTCTATGCTGAGCTCAAGTTCTCTCATATTAACGCTCTCTATGCCTACTTTAAGCCTTCCCTTTTTAGGAAGATATACCCCTTTTGTTACAAAATTAAAATATGGCTCAATATCTCCCATAGATAAATGCTTGGGGAAATCACGTTCCAGTGTTGTTCCATTCATTGCCTTAAGTCCCTGTCTTATGAGTATATCGTATGATTTACCAGGTTTGAAATCCCCTTTTATCGATACATAGCTTCCACTCCTTTCAAGTTGACACTCTACCTCCGGGGAAATCTCCAGATAATTCTTTAACTCCTTTATTGAGACAGGAGTGGAGAACCTTAAAGTCACCCAGGTTACCTTACCTTTTTTTTCAGGATAAGCGCTCTCCACTACAAGTCGTCGTTTTTTGGGAAGAGGAATCAATTCCGTATAATTTCCTTTAAGGGATAATGTTCCCCCCACTGGTCTTAGACCCTTATCAATAAATACGGATATCCCTCTATCCTTTTTCGTCAACTTTAAGGGTTCACTAACTGCCACAATAAGATTAGAACTTCCTGTTTGCTCAAATTTGTATTTTATTCCAGCACCTCTTTCTATTCTTAACTTCATTCTTTTTTTTAGTTTTATTGGATCAACTTCATAATTAAACTTGATGCTTAATGTTATTCTAATCTTATCGGGCTTCTGCTCATCACTTAGATAGTGAATCCTTACATCCTCCACACGAATTATAGGTGTATGGAATGTGAATTTCCTTTTGCCTTTAAGATAAAAATCCTTGAATTTAATAATCCGAGGAGAGACCTCCGCGGTATATTCTGTGGAGGGGAGAAGTGGATCCTCAGGATAGAACCTTACTTCATGGTTTGATATCCATTTATATTTTCCTTTGACAGGAGGGGTTAAAATGATATTGGCATTTTCATACCATTTATTAACGCTATCGGGGCTCACAACAGGGGTTGAGAATGTTATTGTAAAATTGGTTCTTTGTGGCACTTCATCTGAAGGATAAAATTTTGTAATGGATACACCGTTCATACCTTCTTTGCATCCGGAGATGAGAATGAGAAAACAAAACAAATAAAGGATACTTCTTTTATACATATACTCCTCCTTTTTTGTATTTGTAAAAAATGACCATATAGCACTACCATATTGATCAATGTATTCTTTGTCAAGATTGAAATAAGCTCACCACCTCCCATTTTTTGCCACGGTTACTCCACGGTTTGATATTGAGTCGAGAGTCGTGAGTCGTGAGTCGAAAGTCCCACCCAGAACCCAAACCCTTTTTTGACACGGATTTTCACTGATTAAACTGATTTTTTCTGCCACAGAGACACTGAGGGCACAGAGAAATTAATATGTTGTTTCTTCCACACCCCAAAAAAACGAAAGAGGAGAGAAAGTACGCAGAAGAGAGTTTAATTAATTCTAATTCTCTAAACTCAAAATCCTTAGTGAAACCGCAGATAAACGCAGAGATAGTCGCTTCGCTCCAATTGAGAAATAGTTAAATGGCTGAATGGATAAATAGTTAAATAGGAACGAACCTAACAAACTCAATGAACCCAGCAAATAGTCATTGCGAACTCTTCTTCCTGCTCCGCTCCGTGAAGCAATCTCGGAGAGGTTCTGTGGCG
>JAGLZA010000184.1 GCA_023131835.1 Caldifarciminota bacterium | reverse complement strand
GAGCAAAACTGCCGCTGCTAACATCACAAGCTGCATCAAAAACCTGACTAACGAGAATTCGCCTTTGCCACCTCCGCCTGCTTCTTTGCCTGAGACCACCGTGCCTTTCATCAATCGTCCCCTGATGGTTTTGCCACCGCTTTCTCCTGCTCCACCTTCTCCACTACCGCCTGCTACGCCTTTACCCTCACCACTGCCTGAACCTTCACCTGTGCCGTTTCCCTCGCCCCAGCCGCCGCCGGTGCCGCCACCTCTGCCAGGATGTATGTCCCAGCCACCTAAGTCAACCGATACGTTCTTTGTGGCGTTGTTATTCGTCTTATCAAGTTCCGTTACATTATTTTCCAGATCGACTGCAACTTTCAGTTCAACACGTTGCCCAACTTTTGTAATCGGCGCAGTCCATGGGAAAGGCAATTCTTCCCAGTTTTTGCTACTTTCCACTTCTTCTATTATCTTAACGTGCTGCTTCTTATCTTTCAGTTCTTCTCCATCTACATAGAAGCGGACATAAAAATCTTTCGCTTTACTTCTTCCTATGTTTGTTATATCTACATAATATTGGTTTCCTACAACCACCTCTTGTGGCACTTTTGCCAACGATGGAACGAGGTCCGGTGGGTATGTCAAGATTAAAAATGCATTTGCAGAAAACATGAAATCTCCTCTGTCCTGTATCCCAAATAAGTTATTACATCCTATCAAATTTTTCACCTCATGTTTGTTAATACCAACAGCCTCATGAGATGGGTCGCACTCCCATGCACCATCTTCTATCTCCTCACCAAAATCATTAAACTCTCTATTTCCATTAGAATCAAAATACAACCCGTTCCTCTTTTTACCTCCCCACTTTCCACCGCATACATGGTTAAAGTAATCGGTAACATCATCATCGTCACCAAACGGAACGACAGTAATCAGCGTTGCATTTCCCAGTTTATAAAAATCCGCACATCCATCAAATGGTACCATCGTGGTGGTTTCATTCGGGAGGAGGGGTGTATATAGACCTGCGTAGGTTGCACCGCTTAAAAGCACGTCCGCACCTTCATCAATCCAGTATTTTGTCAAGGTTTCATCACCGCCTTCGTAAACAATCAAAAGACCCATGCCTGCTATCCAGACCTCCTCAACCCCGGAAACAGTGAACTCCGCAAAATTATCGCCATTATTTACAGGCACATTATAGCAATACGTTCCATACGCATAATTCCACCCATAGGATTCCATCGCATCAACTGGATAGTCCGGATACGTTTTCGTAGGAGAAGATAAGTGATGAGTAGTATTGAATATCATATCAATCGTTGGGAGCATCGGAACAATACTTCCATTGCTGTCCAAAGCCCTACTTCCTCCCAAATATAAATACAGACGTGATTCAATTGGATTCAGGTTTGAAATGTTGATGTTCCATTCCGCTCTGTAAGAGGGACCACCATAGTCAAAACTGTTACTATAGTTATGGTAAACATCATACCACTGGTTGGAGTTACCAGGTCTCTCTCCTATCTCAAAATAGATACCACCTCTAACCACCTCATTTGTTATGTAACGTGTGAGTTCATCTCCCTCGTAGCCCAGGTGTGCAAAAGCTCTCTTAGAGGGGGAACTTCTTTCATTATTGCCCTTGTTCAGTTCTTCCACGATGTCCTCGGGGTCCGCCCTCACGGTGAAATCATACTCGTTTTCCTCCAAAGGCACCCACTCAAATATCTCATGTAACTCCTCACCAGGTTTGAGACAATTTACTGTATGAGTTACATTTTCAAGCGAGACGGTCGTGTTAGCCGCATTTGGGTATAATGTTATATTGAAGTTTTTCGCTCCTACGGTGCCAGTGTTTTTGATACCTACTTCAATATTGGAAGAATGATCGACAAGCAAATATCGTGGAACTTTTATATCCTCCACTACAATATCCGGACATATCGTTGTCTCATTTTCGTTATTCCATTCATATTCACCTTCAGATACTGTGTTCTCCGGGTCTGCAATTATCTTCACATCATAAATCTTGTTAGGCTCAACTTTCGAGCGTGAAAAAGGCAATGTTTCTTCCTTGTTTGGAGGCAGTAATATAATATTTTCTTCATACGGTCCCCATGTTTCATTCTTAATCGTGTCGTTCAACTCCAGTCTGACAGAGAAATTAGCGGCAGGCAAATTCCCTTCGTTTTTAATAACCGCACCGACATAGCATTCGCATGAAACCTCTGATATTAGTTTAGTATAAATTTCACTAACACTTATATCCGGACCCAGCGGTGTCGAATCTTCGTTGTTATTCTCGTTTATCTCTTCTATTTCATCCTCTGAGTCCGCAATCACCCTGATGTTATACGTCCTGTTGGCTGCAAACACGCTTTCATTCACGTCGAACAGCAATGAGAAATTTTCTCCTCCATATATCGTATCATTCTCACCAATACGTTTCGTTTGAATACTTTCGCCAGAAGAATCGCATAGCTCTACACTGAAATTATATACCGGAAATGCTATCCCTCTCTCCTCTTCCACTGTTTTATTGTTCAGAATAGTGACATTGATGCCCTTCAGTTTTCCATCCTCTGAGAAGACCGTTCCTACCTCTTTTGGCTCGAGGTCAGCATAAACTATCGCTGTTCTGGTATTATTATCCTCCTTTTGCTCCACTATTTTATTCTCCGGGTCAATCGTAACATTTAGAACCTCCACCCCTTCGTATTTCCAGGCGGGTAACGAAACATTTTTGCTTTCACTCGCATTAAGAGCCTTTATTGTTGTTATGGTCTCTTCTTTCCACCAGCACTCCTGTATGTAAAAATATGCATTTGCAGAATCAATGAGAATCGTATCGCCATTTGCCCAGGGTGTGCACTCAGACCATAATTCTACACCGCTATATGTTTCCACTCGTTTCCATTCTTCTCCTCCTTTTTTCTCGTATATGTCTATGTATGAATTCTCACCTCTTGTATCCAGCCAATCGAAACAAATACGCATCTTGGATGCTCCTTCTTTCTCGTATATATTTCCACACCCGTATAGGTCTATGTAAAAATTTGCATTGACGTAGTCAATTTTAATCGTATCTCCCTTCACCCATTCAGTCCATACATTCTCACGTTTTATCCCCTTACCCTCCTCTTCACTCTTATACTCATCATATATTTTCCCATCTTTCCCATATATCTCTATGTAACCCTTCTCGTCGAAGGTCTCAAGGGATGCGAAATGAATTCGTATCTGGGAAGCTCCTTCCACCGTTATGTTAATAGCAACCGTGTCGTTAGTTACGTTTAAAATGCCTGTTCTTAATGGACTATATTCATGTTTAATTAATTCAAGACTCACATTGAATTCAGATGCTTTTGCCGCACCTATGTTTTCAATACTAACCGATGCATTTTTCTCTTCATTAGTAGGCGAATTGAAACCCGCAACCGTAAGGTCTGGATAGTTCATGATGATTTCTGTGCTCATTTCGTTATTACTCTCGTTCAGCTCGTCTATCTCGTCCAGCGGGTCAACTATTGCCCTCACTATATACGTTGGATTTCCGTAAACGCTTATATTTCCCCACGTTGCCGTTACATTCGCTCTCTTACCTGGTGCAAGCGATAGTTCAGGTTCTGTATGGTTAAGAAGTGTTATATACCTTGTTTTTTCTTCTGCCGTGATATTCATGCTCCAGTTATAATAAGGCACGGGAGCGGCTGACGAATCCTTCAAGGTGTCCATCCACAAATCAATCGTGAAGTTCGCTCTTTTCGTTCCTTTGTTACGCACTGTCACATTAATCGTCACGTTGTTTTCATTGTCTGGATGCAGCGGTGAGATGTTCAAATCTACAATTTCCAGGTCTCTCGTGGCATTCACGCTCAGTGGTGGAAGAAGCACATAAGTATTGTTTGTTTCGTTCATTTCGCTTATTTCATCGTCAGGGTCTATTATAACGGTGATGTTGTGGTCTCCAGTAGATGCACTCCACATCGTCGTGATGTCCTTTGACCACACCGCAGTAATATTTCCCGACTCGTCTCGTGTAGCATTCTTCAGACTCACATTTTCCTCGTGAAACACCTTTCTGGAGGTATATCCGCTGAACTCGAAACTCGCACGTCCCTCGGTATAAATGTAAGCAGTATCTCCTGGTATCCAAATGTTTACATCTTCCAATACGTTTACCCCACTCCCACGATACTCGTCAAACTCTTCCTTCCACAGCCCTTCTTTATACTCACAAACCTCATTAGAAGCCCATATTTTACCTTCAGGAATCGGAGAAGCGTATGGTTCAAATCTTATCTTAGTGAAATGGAGCTGTATCGCATCCACCCCTGGACGGTGGATTATCGTAAGTTCCTTATATCCTGACACGGATGCATCCGGCGATATTGGCAGATAAGACAGTGAGCGGTTTTTATCAAAATAATAATTGTAGAGGCGTGTTTCATTTTCATAATCAACGAAATCCACCCTTGTTGTCCCATTCCTGTATCCAACGTTCGCCACTGCTGCGGTTATGTTCGTCGTATCCGAATCTGACAAATTCGTCTTCACTGCTGCGGTTACGTTCGTAACCACGAAGTCTCTTGTTGGCAGTACAGACATTACCTTAGAGATGATGTTATCCATTTTATTATCTTCAGGCACGCGGTTTTCAGGGTCTATGAACACCGTGATTGTGTGATTGCCCGCTGTTACATTTCGCTTCATGGGTGGAGGAGGAATTCTCGAACTATTGACAGGCACATTAACTCCCTCATACAACCACGATGAATTATCCTGATAAACGGGATAAAAGTAGATAGTAAACGCTTTCCTGTATTCATCAAGAAAATGTATATTCACTGCATTCCCAGGCACCTGAATCCAGCATGACTCGTCAGGTCTTGCTACTTCTGTACCATTTCCATCGTATATTATCAGATCGCCTGTGTATATCGGATATTCTCTACTCACATCTATGTCAAGATATACACATTTTGTATTATCATCATAACTTTCGTTTTTCCATTTCCATTGCGTCGGCGTATCATATGCGTTATATTTTTTAGAAAAGCTTTCTGGCGTATAATCAAAGAACATCAGCACATTGAAATCAGTCGCATCTACGTATCCGGAATTCGTGATGTTCACCGTGATGTTCACCTCATCCTCGTCGTATGGTTGTGAGGGCTCAAATAATATTTGCCCGTGAAGCCCTAAAGATTCCCAGGTTGTGTTTCCACTCACTTCCGCACCATGAACATATCTTTCCAACGCTTCTATGTTATTTGTTTCGTTCGTCTCGTTTATCTTATTATTGTAATCCACTTCAACTTTTATCACGTGCGTGCCAACCTCCGCCGTCCATTCTGCTGATACGTTTGTTAAATTTTCGGGCTTTAGCAGTTTTTCTGTTTTGTTAAGCAACTCATCATCGTCAACGAGAATTCTCACACTAAAATTACTCGCATTCTCACCAATATTAGTGATATTTGCAATTATTCTCACCGTGTCATTATCCCTTATAATGTCGTTTTCTTTAATCTGTGTGCCATTAAGCCATATTAAATTTATATCTTCAATGGCAAGGTCTGTGGTCTGCACTGATATGTATTCTGCTTTCGTGTTATTCAATTCGTTATATTCAGTAATATTTCCAGAGTCGGTAATATTCTTTCCCGGGTCAATGATTGCAGCTATAAGACGTTCTCCTAAGCAAACCATGGATGCAGTCCATTCAACTGTAATAGTCTTTGGTTCGTTAATCACGAGTTCTTCAGAGATTGTTCTCCTATCAATCACTCCGCTTTCCTCTAAATGGTAAACCTTACTTACCTTTGCACGAGCATCGCCATTTGCCACCACTGTGATATTGTTGCCCAGCACCCAGGGAGTCCAGCCGTGGAAACTATTATTTTTGCATTCTATTTCAGTGCCCATGCTATCATAAGCGCAAACTTCTCCTCCTTCTATCTCCAAATCCAGATACAGCCGCATGGCAGTTGCATTTTCCCTCTTCACTTCTATCCACGGACCGCTATACCCCTCCTGACCCGCAACGTTCTCAATATGCCTATCTGCCCAGTCATAGATAGCCAGGGTGACATCGGTCGCATTCTTATCCCCATAGTTAGCAATTGTAACGTTGATTTTTACTGTCTTCCCTTTCTCAGGACGCTCCGGGTCGAAAGATATGTCTGTAACTGTAAGCTCCGGCGCCTTCACGTGTATCTGCCATGTTGATTCATTGTTTGACTCATTGATTTCAATTATTTTGTTCTCCGGGTCTGCAACTACGGTTATGTTGTGGTCGCCTGGAACTTCCACGTCACCAAAATTCTCTACATGCCAATCTAATTCCGCATACACTGTTCCATTACCAGTGTCAAAAGTCCCGTTTACAAATGTGTTGTTAATCAGATGTTCTTTTCCTTTTTTGTCATCGAGATAGAAGCCCACGGAAACGTTTCCTCCATGATCGGCATAATTTGTGATGTTCAAAGTGGCGTTCAAAGTCACGAACTCGCCAAGCGCAAGTTCTGATGGGTCACGAGATGTGCCATTAACAGCGAAAGACAAATTCGTGACTGAGAAATCACGAGAACGATTTACATGCACCCTCGCTTCTTTATAATTGTTGGTTTCATCCTGCTCAAGCTCGGTGTTATTAAGCGGGTTTATCTCGACTTTTATTGTGTAGTTATCAGCATCAGTTTCAGGCCAATCACAGTCCTTAAGCACCCGATTGATAATGCATTTACCATCGCATAAAATATCACGAATGCTTGCATTCCAGAGCACGAAAGAAATGTTTGTGGAATTACCAACCTCAAGACGTGCGATATGAGTTACATTAATCAATTCAGTGTGATTATAAACCTTTTCGGGATCAACTACTCTTTTACGTGGGACATAAACTTCGGTGAAGTTAACTAAGAAAGCAGTGGCATTCTTTCTACCAAGATTCTCTATGGTTGCATTTATCCATATCTGGTTGTCATCCAAAATCTCATCCCCAACCGATATGTTCGTCACCGCAAGGTCGGTTCCGCCAAGGCATGTTTTGTTTGGCAGCACTTTGTCCTCCACATTTGCCACGAGCGTGTAATTCTCACCAGCGTTCAGTGGTGGACTCGCATTCCACGGGATGTTATATGAGCTGAAGTTATGGGCATCTATTGTTACGGTTCTGTTGCCAAGCCGCACCTGATATTTATCTATTAAAAGGTTGAGATTAACGTTATCCCAAGCGTCTACTTTTACTTCAAGGGTCTTGCCCTCACTCCATTCCGTCCACACATCTTCCCAGCGCTTGTCAATGCAAATCCCATTTAAGTTACGTACCCTGCAATCATCACATGGACTATTAAAATCAATCTGAGGTACCTTTATTGGTTGACCATTTGCCACATCCTTACTTTTAACATAGAAACTTACAGGTTGAATATCAACAGAAGCAGTGATAACGTCATCTGCTTTTTTGACTTCATCAGTGGTGTTCCAGGGCGGGTTGCTCCCAGGTTCTTTTTTGATTTCTATATGATGAAAGTGAACCCTCGTTGGGAGATGTTCTGGTTGTGATACTGACCACACTGGCAAATCCTCCCAAGTCCAATGACCAGGACGATTGCGAGAAATACTATAAGATCCATCAGATACATCCTGCTCCATATAGAACCAGACCGTGCTGTTCGCCGTCTCATTTCCTTTATTCTCTACCACTGCGGTTACATTTACCTTTTTGCCAATCACTGGCGGAGGGTTGAGCGTGAGGTTTGTTAGGTTTAATTGTGGAGACCTGACATGCAGTATGCAACTTTTCACGTTGTTCCCTGCTCTGCTCGGGTCTTTAAAGATGATGGTTTCACCTATTGTAGTAATATCCTCAGGCCATTCTGAGAAGTTGTTATCCGGGTCAACCACTGCATATATCAGATGGTCTCCGCCGTGTATGTTCGCATTCCAGGAGATAGGAGGCGTGCTGTTTGTGTTTCCTACTTCCACATAAACGGGTTGTTCGGTTCTTCCGATTTCTATATATCTCTCGTCTCCGGAACCTGCAAAATCCGTTACGTTTACGTAAAAACTGACGTTCACACTGCCATTTTTCCGTCCCAAATTTGCTATGGTTGCATTTATGGTCACGTTCTCGCCTTCTTTTACGCGCTTCGGATAAACACTCACATTCTCGACTGAGAAGTCATAATCTGGTTTCACAGACACATTTACAAACCACTCGTTGTTCATCTCATTATTGTCAGTGTTATCAAAAGGAATGCTTACAGTTATCGTGTGCTTACCGAATTCAGAAGGAGTCCATGTCACAGGAGGGATACTCGTATTCTCACTGCTGTTCAGACGCTGGATATGGGTCATGTTGAAAACAGAACCGCTTATATTTCCTTCCCCAAGCCCGTCCATGAAAAATATGGTGAAATTAGTGGCATCAAGTGCTCCGATGTTCGCTATTGTCACATTTATGCTCTTATTCTCTCCACGATAACAGGGCTCACCGAAATGCCCAGCCAAACAAGGAATTTTTATGTTTGTAATTGCCAAGTCAGTTCCATTAACGAATATTTGCTCGATTCGAGTGTTGTTTGTCTCGTTAAGCTCGAAAAATATATTATCCGGGTCTATCTCGACAGAAATGTTATGAGGTCCAGCGCCTCCATTAGTTATATTTGTGACCCAACGCATATCTACAATTCTCGGCGGGTCTGTAAAATTCAACGACAATACGGTTTCGTTGACTATTAGTTCATCACAATATGCTCTTAATGTGGCTGTCCCATCCCTGTCGCCGAAGTTCGCTACCGTTGCATTTAGCTTAACGATATCATTAAACAAAGGCTCAGTTGTATTAAAAGAGATGTTTATCACAGCGAAATCAAGGGAAGCATTTACCACCACTGTCCGAGTTTTCGTGTTATTTGTTTCATAGGACTCGACTATTTGATTATAAGGGTCAACTATGACCGTTATATTGTGTTCTCCAGAGGTTGCCCAGCCCATTTCTTGAAGGGACAAATTCCAGTTTGCAGAAATATTGGTTGAGTTTCCTGCACTCAAAGGCACGCTTCCATTTGCAAGCACCGCTTCATATCTGTCAACAGTGAATTCAGTACAATCATAACGCGATTCTATGCGGATGGTATCGCCAGATGCCCATCCCGTCCAATTGTTATCTGTTATAGGGACTTCCAAATCGTTTTTATCATAAATCTTAATATTAGAGTATGCCCCTATATGCGAGAAATGAACCCTTATTTGGAGAACGCCTGGGAGTGTCAGGATGTCGTTGATTGTTTTCCCGCCAAAATAATCATTTTCTGTTCTTTTGATTTCTATACTCTTATTATCATAGAATTCAACATTAGTCGTTCCTTCTTTAACTCCTAAGTTCGCTATCGTTGCGTTTATCTTCACCACATCTCCAATCCGTGGATTAGAGATGTTAAGATATGTGACCGTGAAATCAGGCACTACTCCCACGAAAACAGTCATGGTAAGATTGTTATTCAATTCGTTCGATTCATTGACTTCGTGATTGTAATCTGCGGAAACGGTGATGTTGTAACTTCCTTCGGAGGTTGGTTCCCACGAAAAACTTATACTTGCGTATGAGCTACGGTTTAAGCCTGGAACACGTGTTCCATTCTCATATTCAGTTTCATTTCCCTTGCTTACGGAGAAAGCGAGGTTAAACGCTCCAGATGCACCAGTGCCGTTATTCCATACTTTGACATTTATCGTATTTGTTTTATTCACTAATAGCGGAGGCGTGGAAATCTCTGATATGATTAAATCCGGCAAAGTCCACTCTTCGTTGATGCCCACTTCGATTACACCCCGATATAAGTCCTCAGAGGTTACGGTGTGAGTTGCATTTCCAACCGGTGCTCCATTCTTGCTCGCTTCTATTTTCAGCACGTTGCTCGCATTTACAAACGATGGACTCGTTACGAGTTGATAGAAAGATACTCCGGTGCGATTATCCGCGATGAGTTCTTTAGAAGTATTCAAATTGGTTACAACCATAAAAGGAGCATTGCAATAAGTGCCATTTTGGTAAGAGACATATCCGTAGATATAAAAAGGTGTAGGTGGCTTTGCATTTGAAGAGAGGATTTGTGTGGGCTCAGGAGATGGTGTTGGAGTAGGAGTGAGAGTAGGAGTAGGAGTAGGAGTAGGAGTAGGTATTGGAGAGGGCGTCGGTGTTACTTGCGGCGATACATTCCAAATCCATGTTTGCATCTCCGTGCCATTTTCATTCGTGGCAACTGCTGACACGTTCCACATACCAACTGCGGCATTTGTATTCGTGTAGGATGCTTCTGTCACGCTTTCGTTTGTCTGAACCTCCGTTCCAATGAATAGCCAGCTAACGTTCACCACCTGGTCTATTGTAACGTTGAATGTTCTCGTTGCTCCTTTAATGTCGCAAACGGAGGAATTGGGAGTGAAAGATGTAATATTGGATGTTGTTGGGGATGGCGTAGGCGTTGGCATTGGAGTTGGAGTTGGTGAAGGAGTTGGCGTTAAGGTCGAGGTGGGACCTGGTGTTGGTGCAGGAGTTGGACATGGAGTTGGAGTGGGTATAGGTGAAGGTGATGGATTTGGCGATGGCGATTGTGTGGGCGTAGGTGAAGGGGTTGGTGTAAGAACTGGTGTAGGTGTTGGTAAAGGTGTTGGAGTTGTAGCAGGAGTGGGTTCGGGTATTTCTTCAGTTTTTCCATTGGTGGTGTTGCTCGCATTATTAAACAGTGGAAAAGAGGACTGCGTCAGCGCAGGGCTCATCACACTCACTAAACATACTGTTATCACCACTAAACTGCCGATTCCTCTCCAGTTACACTTCTCTTCTTTCATTTCAGTCTTTCCATACTCTTATCGCAGGAATCCTGTAACTTCTACTACACCTCCTCTGCTATCCAATACCAATTATCTGATGACACTCTTACTACACTACATACCGGTCCAACTTCAACCTTGACTCTGTCCCTGACCTTCCATGGATTCGTTCACCAGTATATATACCTCCTCCTCCCCTTGTCTAACGACATAAAGTGTTCCTGACTCCTCTATATCACCGGAAATGGTAACCAGTTCTTCTGTCGGGCTCATCTCCATCACCT
>JAGLZA010000183.1 GCA_023131835.1 Caldifarciminota bacterium | reverse complement strand
ATTATCTGTGTTATCTGTGTCTAATCCGGTTTATAGCCACGGTTTCTTCACTGTTTATTTAAAATTCCTCGTAGAGAATGCAAGGAAACAAAAGGAATTAGTTAAATAGTTGAATGGTTAAATAGTTAATTAGGAACGAACCTAATGAACCCTACGAACTCAACGAACTCTTACCACATATCACATACCACATATCACATATAACCCCACGAACCCTATGAACTCAAAAGACACAGAGATAGCCGCTTCGTGAATATAAGACGTCATTCTCTTATAAATACTTCTAATTTCCGAATCTCGTATTTCTCAATATCTCTCAAGGATTTTAGAAAATCCTCTAGATTTTCCCTTGATAAGACCATACTTTTCTCATCAAGGTCAATTCGCATCTTTGTAGCAATTACAAAAAGCAGATTTAACCCCCCGGGAGGCGCGGCAACAAAACCGCTGCGCTTTGGGAAAACCGATTTCCCGGAGATAAGGTTTTCCTCTTCTTCCAACCAGTTGGGATAGAGAAGCCGTATTTCCTTTTGCTCTCTCCAGTAACTGAGAATATATAGGTATACTGGTTTTTTTACTGAGAAGTGTAACTGGAGGGTATCCCCGATATCAACAAAATTGGAAGATTCCTCTCTGTTCAATCTTATAAGTTCCGCCTGCTCAAAATAGGATGCAGTACTTTGAAGTTCCATCAACTGAATACCAGGATCCTCAAACCGCTTTAAGGCTTGAATCCTGGCATCAACCTTCTTTTTCAGGGCACGGGCTATAGGATCAATCAAGTCCTCTAAGATTATTGCTGCAGTTTTATAACCCAGAAGGGCTTCCGTATAGGAATTTTCTTCTAATAGTTCCGCCTTTTGGATTTCCTTCTCTGCAGATTCTAAAGCTTCATCCAGGTATTTCTTTACACTCTGGCGAGCACGAATCATCTCTTCTTGCGGGATGAGAATACAGACATATCCACGGTATCTCCCCTTCTCTTGTTCCAAGTATTCCTTTTTACTTCTTACCTTAACATCTCCTATAAATGTCCTGGCCTGAATAGAACTTTCATACTCAACGATTACCTCATCTCCCACTTCTTGTTTCCTGAGCCGGGTATCACTATCAAGAATGATTCCCAGTTCCCGAATATAGAATTCTCTCAGAGCCCCATAGAAAGCCTCATTCAGCGCTTCCTTCCTGTCAGGCTGGAGTGTGGACTGTGCTACATAGTAGGGAGGCGAAACACCTCTGTCTAACCACAATGGCTTCTTGTAACCTTTCCCTCCCCCACAATGGAGAAAAATAGTCACTAAAAAGACCAATAAAGGAATTTTTAATGGTAAGACCTTTCCCATTCGACATAACGAATAACGCATATATTAACCCCCTTCTTGTAAAAATTTGGAGTTTTATTTTCTACAACATTTATATTATTGAATCTCCGATAATTTGTCAAGGGTGGGGATTTTTTTTAGCCACGGTTCCTTCACGGTTTATATTCTTTCACTCGACCCCTTGGACCCTTTAATGTAGGGGTCAGGTCCCCTGACCCAGAGGGGTGGACGAGGAAACCTCGCCCCTACAAAAAAATAATAGATTTCTTTGTGACCTTTGTGTCTTTGTGGTAAAATAAGTGGGGGGTAATGACGGGTTCTGCGTTTATCTGCGGCATAAACAGCCATCAGCCTACAGCCAAACAGCAATCAGCTAAGATATATTTCTGTGTACTTTGTCTCCTTTGTGTTCACTTTCTTGTGGGTTGGTGGAGGGAAAAATAAAAACAAAAAGTCTTCTTTGTGTCCTTTGTGTCTTTGTGGTAAAATAAAGGGGTAGGGGAGGCCCATTTGAACCTTGACATTTCCTCTACTCTCTTGTATGATAATAAAGAAAGGAATTTTCTTATTTATATCTTTTGGGAAATTAAATAAGGAGGGATAATGCGTAGAATAAAAATATTGATGATTGGACTGGTGTTACTGTCAACTGGGTGTTCCCAATATCTTAAATACCAATCACATGTTAGGTTGAAAACTCCAATAACACAAAAGACAAAAATCAGCATCAGACTACCCGCAAAAATACCATCCGGTCTTGTGCGGGAAAGCGTAAGTTTAGCAATTTATAGAGACCTTATCCAGAATGTTTTCGTTAATCCGGCAAAAGAAGACCCTGACATACTTTGCGCTGTTGATGTAATTACCCTGGAAGTAGGTCAGGCAGTATGGGGTCTTCTGTGGTATCCATTTACATTGTTTGGAGTCCCAGCAAGCAAAATGCACGGAAAGGTGTTTATAAACCTGAAGCTCTCGGATCCTTCCGGAAAGGTTATAAAAACATACTTTGAACCTTACTCAAGGCAAAAATGGGTCAGTATTTACGCTGAATATGCACGGACTCCCCCGGCAGGGAAGTGGCTTGAAGACCTCGTAAGGGAAGCTATGGAAAGGTTAAAAAAAGATATCAATAATGATAGGGATGAAATCATAGCAGCAATAGAGAAGAAAAAACCTGTTTACGCTGAAGCAGAGCCCAGAGTTTCTCCACAAGATATCACCTCTCCACCAAAATTAACCTTCAGTTATGAGATAATAGATGACAACAGAGATAAGGTCTTCAATGGTGGAGAGAAGGTAGGTCTCAGGGTGAAGGTGTCCAATCAGGGCAAAGGCACAGCTTTGGGTGTCAGGGTTCTGCTTTCAGGAAATAGTACCGTATTAAATTACCTTGGCAAGGAAAAATTTCTTGCGAATATTTCTCCTAACGGAGAAAAATACGTAACCTTTGAGGCATTACTACCATATAAGATTGAATATCAGGATGCCAGTGTAATAGTCAGGGTAACAGAAGAAAGGGGATTTGATGCCTTAAAAGAGGCGGAATTTACAGTTGCTATACAACCTGCGAAAATAGAGCGAGAGAAGAAGGTCTTATCCACTCTTGTAGATGTAGATTATCCATTAACTGCAAGTTCCTTTAAGAGAGATAATGCCTATGCTGTTGTTATAGGAATCAGTGACTACCGGGAGTCCAGTATTCCAGATATCAAGTATGCAAAGAGAGACGCAGAGATGGTTAAAATCTATCTGGAAAATGTTTGCGGTGTAAAACCAGAGAACATATTTACATTTTATGATGACAGAGCCTCTATTGGTGATTTTATGGATGTTTTTGAGGATAAGCTGCCTAAAAAGCTGGATAAAAATGCTATACTCTACATTTACTATGCCGGTCATGGAACCCCTGGAGAGAAAGGAGAAACATATCTTGTGCCTTATGATGGAAGACTTGGGTCGGAAAGGACCTTATATCCTCTGCAAGACCTTTATAAGGCAGTGAATAAACTTACTATTAAAGAAGCAGTTATTATTCTTGATGCCTGCTTCTCAGGTGAAGGGCGTTCTGTTCTTGCAATGGGCAAAAGACCCCTCGTCCCTGTAAAATTAACTAAGATGATAGCTAAACCAAAGTTTGTTGTTCTATCAGCAGCAGATGCAGAACAGACATCCAACGACTACGAAAATAAAAGGCATGGATTATTTACTTATTATCTATTAAAAGGGTTAAGAGGAAAAGCAGATAATGACAATAATGGCTGGATCGAATTAGGCGAACTCTATGACTATGTAAAAAAGAATGTTTATAAAGTTGCGCGAAATGAGCTATACACAGATCAAACCCCAAAGATTCTACCCGAAGGGATACTAAGCAAAAAAAGAAGAATGCGAATCGGGAGATGTAAATAATTAGTATTATTTGCAGTGGGTTATCCGGTAGGGACGTTCAATTGAACGTCCCTTTCGTTTCTGTTTTAATCAGTGAGAAACGGATGAGTGGTGTCCTTCAGGCATTAAATGAAAAGTAAGAAAGCACAGGGTAGGTTGCTTGGAACCATTACAATCATTGCATTAGTTGCATTATCGTTGGCTGATATGGTACTTATTATTAAAGACTTTTCTCTGTTTAAGCCTCACGGAGGTAGCATGATGCCAACCAACCGGGTAGGGATAGTAACTGGCTTATATGTTCAGTTATGGGGTATTCTATTCATATCAAGTTATTTCTTTTAGAAACAATGCTTCTTGTTTCGTGGTCTGATCCAGATTTGTAAAAATATAGGTTCTCCAAAAAGTCGAAAAACTGCTCTGTTTACAGGGATATTATCACTATTTATAGGCACCATAGCACTAATTGCTGCTTTATTGGGATTCTATATTTGATAATGGGGAATAATACGATAGAGGAGTGGTTAGACTTTGCGTTTTCTGCGCCCTCTGTGGTTAATAATTTGGTGGAAGGGTGGTGTGCTCTTCTTCCTCTTGAATTACAAAAATTAAGGGAGGTGAAGGGCTCTGTGCCCTCTGTGGCAAAATAAAGGGGGGGAGGGAAGGGAATAATTTTGCGTAAAGGATGTCAAATCTTATTTAGACACTTGACTTATGCATACTTCATTCATATATTTTAGAAAAGAAAATGGGGGAAAATATGAGGTTATCATTTATCAAGCAGTTGATAGAATTGGTTGAAGGGAGTAAGATAGGAGAGATAGAGATTTCCAGATTTGGGACCAGAATAAGGATATCGAAAATCCAACACCAATCGCCAAAACAAGAAGAAGTCATAGTGAAGCCACCCCCTGACACTGAAGTGGCGGTAGAGGTTCCTAAAGAAAAAAAGGAAGAAAGAGATGATAATCTTCACACAATTGCTTCTCCTATGGTGGGAACATTCTACAGTGCTCCTGCCCCTGATGCTCCCCCCTATGTAGAAAAGGGCGACCACATCAAAAAAGGAGATATAGTTTGCATAATAGAAGCAATGAAGATAATGAATGAGATTGAATCCGATGTCTCAGGTGAAATCGCTGATGTATTAGTAGCCAATGAAAAACCTGTGGAATACAACCAGGGATTATTCGTCATAAAAAAGGCATAAACAGATGCAACTCAAACCTATTTTCAAAAAAATGCTTGATTCTAAAGCATCCGACCTACATCTCAAGGTTGGGAATCCACCGATATTTAGAATACATGGGATTCTTACGCCTTTGAAAATGGACCCGCTAAACAAGGAAGACCTCAGGCGGGCTGCCTCATCACTTATGACCAAAGAACAACAACAACATTTCGCAAAAGAAAAGGAAGCAGATTTTGGCATCGGAATCCCTGGACTTGCCAGATTTCGTGTAAATATCTATATGCAGAGAGGTAGTATTGCTATTGCCCTTAGAACCATTCCTCATGAGATAAAATCGATTGATGAACTCAATCTTCCTCCCATACTTAAAGCCCTCGCATTTACAACAAGGGGGCTTGTTCTTGCAACAGGAACCACTGGTTCGGGAAAATCTACTACCCTGGCGGCGATGTTAGAATATATCAACCAGAACAGAAAAAAACATATTATAACTATTGAAGACCCTATAGAATATCTTTTTATGGACAAAGGTTCCATTATATCACAGAGGGAAATTGGCACCGATACCAATAGTTTTGCCAATTCCCTCCGCTATATACTCCGGCAGGATCCAGATGTAATAATGATAGGAGAGATAAGAGATGTTGAAACAATAGAAATTGCAATGCAAGCAGCAGATACAGGACATCTGGTATTCTCCACCCTTCACACATTAAATGCATCAGAAACCATTAACAGGATTATCAGTTTCTTTCCTCCGCATCAACATCTACATGTTAGAGTCTTACTGGCAAGTGTCTTGAAGGGGATTGTTTCACTCCGACTTCTACCAAGAAAAGATGGGACAGGCAGGCTACCTGCCACAGAGATCCTTATCTCAACATCCACCATCAGGGAATATCTGTTAGACGAAATGAAAACACTGAAGATTCCAGAGGCTATTACTGATGGCAGTCAGTATCAAATGCACTCATTTGATCAATCTATTATGTCAATCTATAAAGAGGGTATAGTAGACCTCGAAACCGCTCTTGAGAATGTCACAAACCCTGACGAATTCCAGATGAGACTGAAGGGGATTCAACAATCTTCTTCAAAATGGTAAAATATGAAGAAGATATTGATAGCCAACAGAGGAGAAATAGCCCTGAGGATAATCAGGGCTGCAAAGGACCTCAGGATAAATACTGTTGCTGTCTTCTCAGAAGCAGATGAGGATTCACTTCATGTCTGCTTTGCTGATGAATCAGTATGTATCGGAAAGTCTCCACCTAATGAGAGTTATCTCAATATACCAAGAATAATAGCAGCGGCAGAAGTGACAGGTGCGGATGCCATACACCCTGGCTACGGATTTCTGGCTGAAAACCCGGCCTTTGCAGAGGCGTGCGAAGATAACAATTTCATCTTTATTGGACCACCTTCCGGGACAATAAAAAAGATGGGAGATAAAGCGGAAGCAAGAAAGGTAATGAAAGAAGCAGGTGTTCCTGTTACTCCCGGAAGCGATGGAGTCGTTCAGGATATAAAAGAAGGATTAACAATCGCCGAAAAAATAAAGTATCCAGTAATAGTTAAGGCGGTGAGTGGCGGCGGTGGAAGGGGCATGCGAATTGCAAAAAACGAATTAGAGCTAAAGGCAGGCTTCAGAATGGCAAAATCAGAAGCTCAGGCAGCATTCGGAGACAACCGATTATATATAGAAAAATTTATTGAGAATCCAAGGCATATAGAAATTCAGATATTAGCAGACTCTTTTGGAAATGTCATCCATCTGGGGGAACGTGAATGTTCCATCCAGAGGCGACACCAAAAATTGACGGAAGAATCTCCATCTACTGCAGTTGATAAAAAATTACGGGAAGCAATGGGTAAAGCTGCAGTTGCCGGGACCAGGCAGCTGGGATATCAATCTGCAGGAACCTTTGAGTTTCTTTTGGAAACGAATGGTGGGTTCTATTTCATGGAGATGAATACCAGAATTCAGGTTGAGCATACCGTGACAGAGATGGTAACGGATATAGATCTTGTCAGTGAACAGATAAGGATCGCAGGGGGAGAACCAATTCTGACACCTAAACAAAATCAGATCCATATGAGAGGTCATTCTATAGAGGTCAGGATAAACGCAGAAGACCACACAAAGGGATTTACCCCCAGACCCGGGACTATTAATGCATTGCATTTCCCCGGAGGTCCTGGTATAAGGATAGACAGCCATATCTACCAGGGTTATACAGTCCCCCCCCATTATGATTCACTCCTTCTTAAATTGATCTCCCATGGAACGGATAGAGAGCATAGTAGAAAAAGATTGCTCAGAGCCCTGGATGAATTAGTGATTAGAGGAGTCCCAACCACTATTCCAATACATAAAGAGATTCTTAAGCATCCTGATTTTAAGGAAGGAAAGATAAATACCGGGTTCATAAAAAAACTTGGATATTTACCTTAGGCTCGTTGGTATAACCGATAGAAGATATTGTGGTGATTCAGTGATTGAATCTGTAAGAAAAGCAGGAGAAGGAGGAATAAAGACAATACAATTGAGAGAAAAAAACATTTCTGATCGCGATTTCTACGAAGAAGCTATTTCAATCACTCGGTTGGGAAAAGAAATGGGTATGAAGATCTTCATCAACGACCGCTATGATATTGCTGAGGCATCAGAAGCAGATGGTGTCCACATTGGTGCCAATGATTTACCTCTACCGATTGTTAGACGATACTTTACTGGGCTTATTGGAAAAACAGTTAAAAGTAAAGAAGAAGCGCTTAAGGCAGAAGCAGAAGGTGCTGATTATGTTGCCATAGGACCATTCTATCACTCTCATACCAAACCTTCGAAAAAAATATTACCAATGGACATCATACCTTCTATCAGGAAAGACATAACAATACCTCTCGTCGTAATTGGTGGAATAAATTCCCAGAATGCTGAATCTCTCCTTACTATAGGTGCCTATGGAATTGCAGTATCTAAATCACTCTTTAAGGGAGATATAATAAAGAATGCAAAAAAACTTACAACAGTAATTAATAAATATGGCGGTTATTAAACATGCTTCCAGAGAAGTAATATGCAAAATAGTATATTATGGACCTGGGAGGTCAGGAAAAACAACAAATATAAAATACATATATTCAAAGATACCTAAGAGCAGGAAAACGGAGCTTATCTCACTGGCAACCAAGCAGG
The DNA here is from genome assembly GCA_023131835.1 of Caldifarciminota bacterium. Taxonomy (GTDB): domain Bacteria; phylum Hydrothermota; class UBA3072; order UBA3072; family UBA3072; genus JAGLZA01. Next base: position 32,602 of record JAGLZA010000183.1, on the reverse strand, counting down.
ATAGAACTCTCTTCTTTGACTTTTTACCTATAGAATTAGGAAACTTCAGGGGGTTTAAAGCAAGACTTCAGGTCTATACTGTCCCCGGGCAGGTTTACTATGACTCCACAAGAAAACTGGTATTACAGGGTGCAGATGGAATAGTCTTTATAGCCGATTCCCAGGAGGACAGACTCGGGGATAATCTGTGGAGCTGGGATAATCTACTTGAAAACCTGAAAGAATTCAATGTTGATATAAATGAAATCCCAATTATTCTGGAGTATAATAAACGTGATCTCTCTAATATCACACCAATAGAAGAATTTGACAATCGGTTGAATCACACAGGATTTCCATCCTTTCCTGCTACTGCCACAAAAGGAATGGGAGTCATTAAGGTATTTAAGGCTGTTGGAATATCGGTTTTAAAAAAAGTAAAAAGGAATTTAGGTGTCTAAAATGGATATAATATATGGAAATTTTAATGCTGAAGTAATAAAAGCCATCAAAGAAGCACTGGAATCCAACCAGGTTAACCCCCTCTACATCTATGGCACTTCAGGAACGGGAAAATCCTTTCTTGTCAGCAAGATGGCCGAGGAATATCGGGGAACTTCTTTGCTTATCAAATCCAAGGAGTTTCAACCAGCACAACTGAACGAATACCTGGATTATGACCTTTTGATACTGGAAGATATTCAACTCCTGCCTACAAGGTCTCCAGTTCCCGAAACCCTGTTTGAGATTACCAGTTATTTCAAGGAATTAGATAAACAGATAGTCTACACAGCAGATTGCCCACCCTCTTTACTTGATATATCAGATAGGATTATATCACGCATAGAAGCCGGGGTCATCGTCAAGATAAATAGATTTGACAAAAAATCCAAAAGGAAGGTCCTAAATGTCCTTGGTAAAGGATTTCCTTCAGAAACAATAAATAAGTTAATTGACAAGGATATACATACAATAAGTCAGGCAATAGGAGCAATAAAAAAAACAAAACTCTTCGGATATGTCACTCCGGATGAACCAGAAAAAGAAACTTCATCCAGAGAAAAAAAGCGAATAAGAGGAGAATTTGATCAATTCATCAATGAGGTCAAAGAGGATATACCAGAAACGTTAGGTGGAACAGAAAGGGAAGAGAGCCTCCGGGATGAATATCGATCCAAGATGTATGTTTGGAAAATGAAAGGATTCAATGTTGAACGAATAAAAAGGGTTATTGATGGACCCATTGAAAAGATAACAAGTGAGTTTGTATCATTTACTATGGATATACAACGACTCATCGAACTCCAGAGACGATATGGTATACTTGAAATAGATGCATTATTTGATACATCTGTCCTGACTCACAATGAGTCTAAAGAGATAGAAGAGGCACTTTTTGACCCAGAAAGAGTAGAATGGTTGACAAACAAAATCGATGAGTTCGAAAAAATCCAGGAGAGTCTATCGACAACCGACCATGAAACAATGCAACCTCCTGCAGAAGAATTTGATACAAAGAAGACCAATCAGGTCAATATAGAAAATCTGATAAACGAGATTAGTCTCGAATTGAAGGATAATAGTTTTCGATTAATAGAGGAGTATTAAAATGCCAATCAAAGGATCTCTTACTGATATGACGATAGCCGACATACTTCAGATGCTTTCAATAGGTAATAAAACAGGAGAACTTGTTATAACGAATGAGGAGAACCTGGTCAATCTCTATATGGATGCTGGAAAACTCACCCAGGTTTATTGGATAAACAGAGAGGACAAACTCGGAAAAATACTTGTTAAACAGGGATATATTGACCAACAAACCCTGAACGAAGTCCTCAATTTGCAAAAGGAAGAGCCTGATACTCCTATTGGGAAGATCCTGATTGAATTAGATCTAATAGATACTGACACTCTTGAAAAAATTCTCAGAAAACAGATACTGGATACAATTGTTGAGTTATCCGAATGGAATAATGGTTCTTTTATCTTTGACCCCTTAAAAAAACAGCGAAAACAGGGAGTTCCTTTAAGAATTTCTGTCGATGATATACTCATTGAATCTGCTGTCCTTCAGGATGAGTTTAGATCCGTAGCACTCTTCACCAGGGATAGTATACTGACCAAAGGGGAAATTCCAGAATCAGGCCTTAGCGATGATGAGAGAATTGTGGTGAATATGATAGATGGAAAAGAAACGGTTGCAAGTATAATGAAATCAGTATCAATGGATGAACTAAAAGCTCTCCATACATTATCAAAATTAGTAAAGAAGGGAATTATCAAAAAAACTAAACTGGATAGAACATCTCTTAAGAAGGAAAAAATAAGGATCAAAGAGCACAGGAATTTAGGAATTGCTTTCTTGCAAATAGGAATGTTAGGAGAAGCGGTAAGGGAATTTACCCGATTCCTTGAAATAGAACCAGACAACAGAGAAATTCTCTTCTATATGGGCACTATACATTTTAAAACAGGAGAGATTGAAAAAGCAAGGGGCATCTTCAACTCTCTAATCAAAAAAGAAGAATCAGCAATCCTCCTTAATAATCTATCTGTCATAACAGATATCCTGGGTGATAAGGAAACTGCCCTTAAATATATAGAGGATGCACTAACGAAAGGAGAAACCAACTCCACTATACTCCTTAACAAGGCTATTCTTTTGATTGAAATGGCCAGGATAGATGAAGCATTGGAAACACTTGGAAAGATAGAAAAACCAACAACACACACACACTTCTATTATTCATACACATTAATTAAGAAAGGTAAGATTGAAGAAGCTCTTAAGCATTTCAAGGAAGGCCTGAAGAAAAACCCACAATTTGGAGAGTATTATCATAATCTTGGAAAATTGTATAAAACACTAAAAGAAGATAAAAAAGCGGTAGAGGTATATAAAAGAGGATTGGAGGTAGATCATTCATCCTTGAAATTGACAAAGGCGATTATAGATCATTACTACAAAAATGGGACATATGACCTATGCGAAAGAAGAATTGATGCAGCAATATCTGCTGGTATAGAAGATTGGGATCTATTCTTCAAAAAAGGCAATATACTATTCCAGAAAGGACTAAGAAAAGAGGCTAAGTATAACTGGAAAAAGGCATTAAATTTAGCACCTCGCAACCAAACCATCAAAAGAACCATTAAACTGGCGGAAGAAGATGAAGAAAATAGAAGAACCTGATTTCGGTATCGTCACAGATACAATCAAGAAGGTTATGGATTTCGAGCCCGAGCATTATAAGCTTAAACCCCTGCGGAGAAGGATCAAAGCAAGGATGAGGCGTCTTGGAATTGATGATTATCAGGAATATAGTATTCTACTTATGAAAGATAAAGAAGAGGTAGAACGTCTGAAAAGAGTCCTGACAATAAATCTAACAAGATTCTTTAGAAACAGGGAAGTCTTTCGGGTCTTAGAAAAAGAGATTTTACCTACACTCACTAACCCCTCCATCTGGAGTGCTGGTTGTGCAGACGGTGCTGAAGCATATTCTCTATCAATCCTCTGCCATAAACTGAATATGGATTGTTCAATAATCGGTACTGATATTGATTCTGAGGTGATCGAGAAAGCTAAAAATGGAATATATAAGAAGATTTCCTTAATCGAGATAGACCCTGAAATAAAGAAAAGATATTTTATAAGAGAGGGTCTAGACTATAGGTTAATAAATGAAATCCGCTCATCAGTTAAATTCGAGAATTTAGACCTCAAATCTATAGCTTTTAAGATGGCATTTGACCTGACAATCTGTAGGAATGTATTGATATATCTCAACAAGGCTTTTCAAGAACAAACGCTACTCCGTTTCTATGAAGCATTAAAACCAGGTGGTTATCTGATTCTTGGAAAGATTGAGTCACTTGCAGGGAGCGCAAAGGAAGTATTTAAACCATACGATATCAGGAATAGGATATATGCAAAAAACTAAAAAAATACATGTAAGAACAGGCCAATACCAGATTGCAGAAAATCCCGTTATTCTCATAACCTTCGGATTGGGGTCATGTGTAGCAGTAACCCTTTACGATGAAGCAAAAAAGTTGGGTGGAATGTTGCATTTTTTACTTCCCGAGAATCCCAAAAAGGAAAGAACTTCAAAATATGCCGATTCAGGTATTCAATTGCTCCTGGAAAAAACTATAGAATTCGGGGCAAATCCATCTATGATAAAAGCTAAGATAATAGGTGGTGCAGTAATGTTTGTGGATTTGCTCAAAAACAAGGAAAATGCAGTTGGAAAAAGGAATGCTGAGAAAGCACGAGAGATACTGAAGAGTCTTAAAATCCCTATTGTAGGAGAGGATATAGGAGGTGACTACGGAAGATCAGTGGAATTTAATCTATCAAATGGAAGTGTACGAATAAATTCTTATTCAAGAGAGGAGAAGATTATTTGACTGATGTTCTAATCGTTGATGATTCGGCATTTATGAGAAAGACTCTGGCTGATATCCTTGCCAGGGATCCATCCATCAATGTGATTGGCACAGCGTCAAGCGGAAATGAAGCAATAGAAAAAACATATCTCCTCAGGCCGGATGTAATTACTATGGATGTAGAAATGCCCGGGATGGATGGTATCACAGCAGTCAGAAGAATTATGGATGAGGACCCAACTCCTATTATTATGGTATCAGCACATACAAAAAAAGGAGCCCAGAAAACATTTGAGGCATTAGAAGCCGGTGCTATTGATTTCGTTGAAAAACCTGGGGGCACTGTTTCTCTTAATATAAGAGAGGTCTCACAGGATATTTTAAAAAAGGTAAAAATTGCCGCCCGGGCAAACCTGCAAATAGCCAAAAGGGATGTGGAATTAATAAGAAGTCCAGTTACTGCAACTGATATGAAGACGCTTATTATAGCAGCTGCCTCAACAGGAGGCCCCCGAACAATCAAGCTTCTACTCTCTCACCTGCCACCCGATCTTGCATCAGGGATAATTGTTATCCAACATATGCCCGAGGGCTTTACAGATGCTTTTGCTAAAAGATTAAACAAACATTGTAAGATTGAAGTGAAGGAAGCGAGTGAAGGAGACCATCTAAAAAAAGGAGAAGCCCTGATTGCTCCCGGAGGTTTTCATCTGGAACTGGATAAAAACAATCGAATTAAACTAAATAAAAGACCACCCCTCCACGGTATCCGTCCCTCTGCTGATATAACTATGAATTCTGCATCAAAATTCTTCAATGGATTTATGATTGCAATAATCCTTACTGGAATGGGAAGGGATGGCTCCATAGGGATAAGGAGTGTAAAACGCAAGGGTGGAATAATTATCGTCCAAGATAGCGAAACCTCTGTGGTCTTTGGTATGCCAAAAGCGGCTATTAATACTGGATATGTGGACTTTGTTCTACCTTTAGAAAAAATCGTAAATAAAATAGTGGATATAGTAAATAATGTTTAAAAAAATAAAATCCCGCCTGAAAGATATTGAAATCAGACTCAATAAGAAAGAAAAGGTAGAGAAGGATCTAAATTTGATACTCAAGAATATTAAAGAGGTAAAAGCAGAAATAATCCGACTGGAGAACAAAACAAGGGAATTACTTAAAAATGCAAAACAAAAAAAAGAGATAGAAACAAAACCCATTGATGTGAAAAGGTTCTTAAGCAAAATTCAATCATCCCGTATTAATGTTGAAACCCTTTTAGATAGAAGTTGGAATTACATAGTTTTAGGAAAATATAAGGAAGCAATCAAGGAATTGAAAAAAGCAAAACAAATGGATTCAAAGAAAATACAGGTATATAATCTTCTTGGTTGGGCTTACATAAATATTGAGGATTTCTCTGAAGCCGCCAGAAACTTTCAGGAGGTAATCAAAATGGACCCTAAGAATGAAATGGCTCAGGCAAATTTAGGGTACATCAATTATAAACAAGGTTTATACGGAGAAGCCATAGAACGTTTATCTAACATCACCAAGAAGGCAAAAGACAAAGAAGCAATACTCTATGCATCCTTTTATCTCGGATTGGTCTACTTCGAAAGAGAAATGTATGTTGACGCTATTGAATTCTTTAATAAAGCTATAACGATAGGCCCAAATCTATATGAGGCATTTTATTATTTAGGTAAGACCTACAAAAAACTAAAATTAGATAATCTCGCCCATCAGACATGGGATCGATTGATTGAGTCAAATCAGAAAAGCATCTGGGCAAAAAAGGCTAAGGAGGAAAGAAATGGTCAATGAGTACTGGGATCTCAATAGGAAACCCTTTTCCAACACTCCTGATCTTGATTTCCTTTTCAGGAGCGATGAATTTGAAGAAGGATATGCAAGACTTCTATACAATATAACGGAGATATGCGGAGGGTTAACCTTAATTACCGGTGAGATAGGAAGCGGAAAAACATTCCTTGCTTATGCATTAAAAGAACATCTTGAGAAGGAAAACGGTGTAGTATCTATAATAACCAATCCAAAACTGTCATCAATGCAACTCCTCAAAACGATCTTGAGGAAATTGGGGAAAAAGGATGTACCAAGATATAAAATAAAGGTTCTTAATCAATTAGAGGAACTGTTGGTTGATCTAAATAACGAAAATAGACCCGTGATAGCAATGATAGATGAAGCACAGATACTTTCTCTTGATGCCCTGCGCGAGATAAGATTGCTTTTAAATATAGAAACCTCTGAAAAAAAGTTGCTCCAGTTAGTTCTCTTCGGGCAACCTGACCTCAAAGAAAAGATTGAAAGATTTCCACAATTGAAACAAAGGATTAATATTCGTTTTCATCTTGAACCACTTACAAGAGAAGAAACCAACAACTATGTAAAACACCGCTTACTTGTGTCAGGAACAAAGAGAGAGATATTCAAACCAGCGGCATTGGATATACTCTATAAACGAAGTAAAGGGCTACCTCGATTAATAAATAACATAGCACAGAATGCCCTCTTTGTTAGTTGCGCCGAAGGAGTCAAGAAGGTCGGACCAGATATAATTGAATCTGTTGCAGACGATCTGGAGATATAAATGGCTAAAAAGAAAAAAATCAGTTTCCGTAATATTCTAAAAGAGAAAAAGGATAAAGAAAAGAAAGAAACACACTTAAAAAAGATTATACCAGAAAAGCCAGAGAAAAGAAAGAAAGAACCAGAAATAAAAATTACCAGAAAAGAAGAAAAGGTATCCAAAAAAATTGAAAAACTTACACCTGTATCGTTCAAAGAGATGATGATCGTCAGGGAAGGTAAGGAGTACTATGGTATTCCTTTGGATTATATAGAGGAGATCAGAAATGAAGCATCAATAACAGAAGCTCCACATCTACCAGAATTTGTAACAGGGGTAACAGAGGTCAGGGATGTAATAGTCCCGGTTATTGACTTTGCTAACCTTCTTGGGTTAAGAGAGAAACAGAAACGAACAACTCCAATAATAATGATAGAAGTTTCTGATCAAATTATAGGTTTGCAATTTGATGAAGTAGTAGAGATTGTAGATATCAAGAAAGAAGAGATACTACCCCTCCCAGACATGTTCCCTTCAAAGGTTCTGATAGGGGCGTATAATTATAACTCCAGGGTAACAGGGATACTCAGGGTTGAAAGATTATTAAAGGGGAAACATCTGCAATCTTTTAAGGAGACTGGATATGAAAACAGTAAATAGGTATGTAGTCTTGACTGTCCTTCTTAAAATAGTTTTTGGTATCCCTCTCATCATTGCTGGGATCATTTTCCAGATAGAAGTGCTTTCTTACAGGAAATTACTAATCTCTATCATTGCAATCACACTATTCCTTTCTTTTATATATTATATATACCAATGGTATCGGTTAAATAGAGCCATCCAGAAGGAGGATATTGAATCTTTATACAAAGCCCCTATCATCTCTGCAATTCATACAGCACTGGATTTTATAATCCTTACACCAATTCTCTTTTTCATCTTTAATCTCCTCCTATCTATAGTTCCTATGGCTAGATTTTTTAAGATAACAGCGATTACACTATCAGTTGGTTTTATTGAGTTTGGGTTGGTCTATTCCATAGGATACTTAGTTCTTGTTCCCTGCTATAAATCCATTAAAGGTGTGAGATTCAAAGGACAATCACTTACCTGGAAACTCCTATTTACCTTTGTTCCATCAATACTTTTTGCTATCTACAATGGGTCGATCCTTGCAAAAACCTTGTTCGGCCATCTATATTTTATCCCCCCTGCTCTCCTGATATATGCTCTAATCAGGATGATCAAAGAACCTGTTGAATCTCTTAATGAGGGTTTTGATCAATTTCTTTCAGAGAATCCCGATCTATCACAGCGGGTAATTATTGTATCAGGGGATGAACTGGAAGAGTTATCAGTGAAATTCAATTCATTCCTTGAGATCGTTTCTGGTATTATTGAAAATATTAATGCATCTGCTCTAAAGGTAGTAAATCAGGCAAAAAGCCTTTTCACTGCTGTAGAAAAAACAACCACTTTTAGTGAAAGGATCAATAATTCCATTGAAGTTATAAACAAAAATTCTCAGGACTCGAAGGGAAGAATAGAAGAAATACATCACCACACAGAGGAGTTGACTTCTATTACATCAGAGATTGAGTCCCAGATGCAAGTATTGAAAAACTTCGCAAAGAAATCAGTTGAATTGGCCAATTCAGGAGAGGAAAAAGCCGAAGAGGCTCTCCTGATGAATCAGGCCTATGTGGAAAAAATGAAAGAGTCAAGCTCCCACCTCGAATCCTTAAGAACATCTTTTAAGGAGGTTGAGAAGTTTACTGCAATGATGGAATCCATATCTAATGATACAAATCTATTGGCTCTCAACGCCTCTATTGAAGCATCCAAGGTAGGAGAAGAGAGCAAAGGGTTTACCGTAATAGCCGAAGAAATCAGAAAACTCAGCAGTGACTCAGCAAGCCATCTCGAGAAGATGCGAAAAGCCATTGATATAATGAATGTATCTGTTCAATCTGTAGAAAAGAGTAATGAAGAGAGTAAGATGATATCCATCAAAAGCAATGAATCGGTGCAAAAAACACAAGATAACCTCACTGATATCTCCGAATCGATTGCTCTGACAATGAATATGGTAGAACAGGTTACCCTGATTCTCTTAGAAGAAATGAAAACCATACAGGGAATAACAGATTCAATTACCCTATTGAGCGACTTTCTAAACAAGAATGCCGAATCCACAAAAATGATTTCAGAAGACACAGATAACCAGATGATTTCTATGAAAGAGACACAAAGTTTGACAGAGAAATTATCTGAATTGTCAGAAAGAATGACTGAAAGTATTGAACATTACATTGATTAAGAGCATCGTATTCGCCCTTGGAGACGGTTTTTTTGGAATACCCACAGACCAGGTTAAATGGCTGGCAAAACTGCGAAAGATAGAATCTATCCCAAAAGCACCAAAATGGGTAAGTGGGCTAATTCGCTATAAGGATATAGTATTACCTTATATCAGATTATGGGATATACTGAATGTATCATCCCCAGAAAAAGAAATTGTCCTCTTGCCCGGTGCTTCAGATTACCTGGCATATGGGATATCTGAAATAAAAGGTATCTACCAAATGGATGTAAAAAAATACGCTGACAATATTATTGAAATTCCATATATAATGGGGTACGGTATTCTCGAAGAAAGGGTCGTGATTATTATTGATCTAAATAATTTTCTCACAAAAAAGCAGACTCGGGTGGTCAGGAGAATTTATTCAAAAAATGAGAAAAAATAGAACAGAAAATATATGCTCACTCTGGAGGAAATTCTTAGGCAGCTTCTTTTACCTTGGCAATCTAAAAGGAGGAGGAACCTATACCTCAATCATTGGAGCAGGACTTCTTTATTATTCCCTCCGGTGGAATTCTATACTTTACATAGGATTGCTCGTTGGGATAACCATCCTCGCAGTTCTTCTCTCTTTTAAACTTGAAGATGACCCAAGCTGGTTCACCCTCGATGAACTTGCTGGAATAATAGTAACATTTACCTGGCATAACAAAACCATCCCTATACTCATTATAGGGCTCATCGTTTTTCGTTTGTTTGATATATTTAAGGCACCATTTATTAAATCAGTAGAATCCAACAGATTTGGAATCGTCCTCGATGATATTATCGCAGGAGCCCTGGCAAACGGATTCCTCTGGATTATCGTTCTTTTGAGAATATTCTGATGAACTCCGAAGAAAGTGAATTAGCCAAAGTCATTGGCAAACTCTTAAAGATTAAAGGCTTTTCCCTATCTATTGCAGAATCCGTAACAGGAGGAAAGGTAGGAGATATTATCACCGGAGTTCCAGGTAGTTCGGATTATTTTGAGGGAGGAGTAATTGCCTATTCAAACAGGGTAAAGATTGAATTACTTAAAGTTCCATCTGAAACGATACAGAGGTATGGAGCAGTATCCATAGAGACCGCAAGATGTATGGCATCAGGAGTAAAAGAACTCCTTAAAACCGATGTTGGGCTTGCTACAACCGGAATAGCAGGTCCTCAAGGAGGCTCTATAAAAAAACCTGTTGGAATGGTAGTATTTGGTATTGACATCAAAGGAAAAATAACTACTAATATAGAGTATTTTAATCCACCACGAGAACGAGTGAAGAATGATGCTGCTGTTTTCTTATTAAAGAGATTAAAAGACAGTCTGGAGAAATAGAAATGAGACTATTTACTGCCATTGAAATACCAAAGGAATCCAGAGAGTCCATCAGGAATCTGGAAAATCTTATTGATACCAATGCATCGGTCAAATGGGTAGAAAAGGAAAATCTACATATAACCCTGAAATTCCTGGGAGAGGTTGAATCATCATCTCCAATAGAAGAAATACTTGCGGATGTCGGGAAAGGAGTTGAACCTTTTTATATAAGTCTTAAGAACCTTGGGGCATTCCCCTCTGAATCCAATGTCAGGGTTTTATGGGTCGGGGTTGATAAAGGAAGTGATGTGATTAAGGATTTATTCAGGAATATTGAAGATGGATTGGCACAACTCGGATTCCAAAAGGAGAACAAGAATTTCACCCCCCATATTACGATAGGAAGGGTCAAAAAAGGGAAACTCTTATTTCCCTCACATATTGACTTTTCCTACGAACCCTTTCTGGCGGATAAGATAACCCTATTTGAGAGTACTTTGACTCCAAAGGGACCGATTTACACCGTTTCAGGACGATTCCCGGAGGTAAAAAGTTGAATATCCACCCACCGATTGCATATATCTTTTCTATACTGATAATGCTATTTGTTGCCGCCGGAATAAAACGATCGCGAATAATCGATGCCATAGCGAACAGATTATTGGACAACAATAACGAAAAAAACGCAATCCTATTACTTATTACCCTCTCCTATGTAGTTTCTCCACTTTTTCTCTCCTTTGTCCTTATATCATCCTTTGATAAATGGCTCCTCAGATTCAAAAACAAATCCGTCTCATCTGCGTTGCTTGTTGCTTCAGCACTTATGGGAAGTGTAATCCTTCCCTTTGGGAATATGAGAAATATATACATAGCTATATATGTTGGTAACGGTAAACCTGACCTACCTTTAGCCGGTTTTGCCTCATCTATGCTACCTCTCTGGATTACAGGCCTTCTTATTCTATTAGTATCTGCTTACTTCTTAAGCGGTAAAGAAGAAATAAAGGAGAAAAAGACCCCGACCAAATGGAGATGGAAGGAATTAATATTCTCTGGAATTCTCTATATATTCATAATTCTCTTTTTCAATGGAAGGATGTCTCTCCTGGGATTTTCCTTCATCGCAGGTGCATTCACCTTTGCTTTCATCAGCAGAGAAACCCTCAAACAGGTGGATTGGTGGATACTCATACCAGCAGGAGTTGCTTTTATCGCATTCTATTTACTAAAAGGACATCCATTTATATTGGATAGATGGCCTGGATTCCTGAGTGGCAGTATTGGTTCCGTCATCCTGTCTTCTAACATATTCTCATATATATTGCCTTCGACCAATACAAATACCACCTTCCTCCTCTATGGTATTTCTGTTGGAGCTGTAGGAGGAATCCTTGGATCTGCTGAGACTATATGGATATGGAGAAAAGCAAGGATAAAACCGAACTGGAAGATCACATTAGAAATATTTGGTATATACTTTATAGTAGCTTCAATAATTCTCTGGATAGGAGGTTTTAATGGATGAAGAAAAAAAGAAAGCACTTGATTCCGCAATGAAAAGAATCCAAAAACAGTATGGTGATGGGGCAGTGATGAAATTGGGAAGTAAAAAGATAGCAAATATTCCGGTTATTCCCACCGGTTCACTTTCTTTAGATTATGCCCTTGGAATTGGAGGAATCCCAAGAGGTAGAGCAATCGAGATATTTGGAAAAGAGGCTTCTGGTAAGACCACCCTTGCCCTCCACATTGCTTCAGAGGCACAGAAAATGGGTGGAGCAGTTGCTTTTATCGACGCAGAACATGCTCTGGACCCCAAATATGCTAAAGCCCTCGGGATCGATACTGAAGAACTTATCATATCTCAACCAGATACAGGAGAAGAGGCTCTGGAGATTGCTGAGATGCTGGTAAGAAGTGGAGCAGTAGCTGTTATCGTGATAGATTCAGTTGCGGCCCTTGTGCCAAAGGCGGAAATAGAAGGAGAAATGGGCGATGCGCATATGGGACTTCGTGCAAGACTTATGTCACAAGCACTGAGGAAATTATCCGGGGTGATGAACAAATCCTCTACATCTGCTGTCTTTCTCAACCAGGTCCGTTACAAGATAGGAATACAGTTTGGAAACCCAATGACAACCCCCGGTGGCCTTGCATTAAAATTCCATACATCGGTCAGGTTGGAGATAAAATATATTGGTGCAATTAAAGAAGGAACAGAGCAGGTTGGAATGAGAACAAAGGTCAAGGTTGTTAAGAATAAACTTGCCCCACCTTTCAAAGAAGCCGAGTTCGATATAATGTTCGGTAAAGGGATATCAAAAGAGGGGGAATTGCTTGATATCGGGCAATCTCTTGGACTTATTGAAAAATCCGGCTCCTGGTTTACTTATGGAGATACAAACATTGGACAGGGACGAGAAAATTCAAAGAGGTTTTTTATTGAGAATCCGGACTTATCTAAGGAATTAGAAGAAAAGATCAGAGAAAAATTAAATATGGAAAATGGGCAAGATAACGAAGATAGAGACACAGAAGAAAAACAAGAAGAGGGTTAATCTTTACATAGACGGAGAGTTTGCTTTAGGATTATATAAAGAAACAATAGTTAAGCAATCCCTCTATGCGGGTAAAGAAATCAATAAATCCCAACTTTCTGAGATAAAATACCAGGAGTCTATTAACGAAGCAAAGGAAAAGGTTAGAAATTATCTAACATACAGGGATCGTTCCAAAAAGGAGATTCGAGATTATCTTAAGGTGAAGGAATTTGAGGAAGATATCATAAATGATGTGATCGAAAATTTCGAAGAAGCAGGCCTCTTAAACGATCACGCTTTCGCAATGATGTGGATTAAGGATAGGAATATAAGAAATCCAAGGGGAAATTTTTTACTCAAAAGGGAAATGGAAGAGAAGGGAATCTCCAGCGATGATATAGAAGCAGCCCTTACAATAGTTGATGAAAGAAAGAATGCTTTATCCGCAGCGAAAAAAGCAAGGAGAAAGTATACAGGAAAGAATGATATCAAAAGAAGAATGTATGAATATCTTGCACGACGAGGATTCCCCTCATACCTTTTAAGAGAAGCGATAGATGAAGTCCTAAGAGAAAATGATTAGGCAGATACCCCTTTTGCGTGAGAATAAAGGAAATCCGGGCAAAAATCTGCCCCGGTATTCCAAACTATTGTACCAAGTTCCCTATCAATTCGGAAATTTTTAAACCTCTCAAAACTTTTTAATGGCTCAAAAACTTCACCGTATAGATACTCTTCAAAGTTAATTCTTTTCCTCTTACCGTCCTCAAACTCAACCTCTAAAATATATCCATTCACATAATGTGCATCTTTTACTTCATGCATTCATTTCTCCTTTATTTCAAAGGTTCTATCCAGAATAGAGGTTTATGCTCTCCTGCAAGTTTCCACTCTCTTTTTAACTCATCCCGATGTAAAAACGCCCATTCAAGAACGAGGGAGACCACTCGTCTCGGTAATTCCCCTTCTAATAGTTCTAAACTTTCAATCGTGAATGTGGCTTTGTATTCATTATATATTGCATGGAAATGAGGCGGATTATGGTCATCGTAAAACATAGCAATAATTATACCTAAAAATTCACTTATTTTCGGCATTTTCAAACTACCCCTTTTTCATCTTTTTTAGCATCTGATTGTAATTTCATTATTGTTTAATTATATAGATAATATCAAAAATTTCAAGGGTCAAGAGTAGGGGCGTATGCAATACGCACCTACAAAATGTGAGAATACTTGACAAATGCTAACAATCTTCAGTTTCTCACACTGGCAGAATCAAATGATAAAAGCGAGGGGGTTGTCCTCACAAAATCCTCTCGGAGGCCGAGCGGGCATGGTTCTCCGAGATTTTAATCTCACGAGAGCGAGGCAGAGAGCGGAAGCAGCGATTTTCTCGCTGGGAAAATCGACTGCGGTTTTGTGAGGGCAACCCCCGAGCAAAATGCATTGAACTTAATTCCCTAAAGATAATACTTAGTGCGTTTAGCACGAATAAATTCGCACATACAGAAAAGCAAGATGTATCTTGCCCCTACACCCAGAGCGCGGAACAACTAGGGGCAATTCATGAATTGCCCCTACATTTTTGGACCATTGGGCGTATGCAATACGCCCCTACAAGGGAGACGAGGCATTGCCTCGTCTCTACAATTCTTGGAATATTTTAGGTATAGGGATACATTGTCCAGTGCCACTATAAATAACAGACTAACCCACAAACTGACTAACTCAATCCTTTGCGTGCTTTGCGAGAAAAAAGGGGGGAAGTGATCGGGACTGGGAAATCCCCCCTACAGATAGGAAATGAGGAGTTCTTCTATTCTTCTAATTAGTTCTTCTCTGCCTTCGTGGGTGTTTATATCAGCATTAAAGGTTGGATCAATCACCCGGACATCGGAAAGAGCCTCCTCAAACTCACCCAGACATACTCTTCCGTGAGCACGACAGAGATAGATATCCTCAATGGTTACTGTAGTATCATGAGAAAAACAATAATTCGGCTCATTGGTTATTACTGTGCTTGCTTTATTTACTGCATTTTCGTAGTCCATCTCTACAATTGCAAAACCAGCATAGGAATCCCATAAATTATGATCCTTGTTTATCGCAGATTGAAAACTCCTTGTTGCTTGTGAAATATCATCCAATTTTGCACAACTCCACCCAAGACCATTATACGCATCAGCACAATCATTATTTATTTCTATTGCATCAAGAAAACAGGATTTTGCAGTTTCAAAATCACCAGCCTCGAAGGCTCTCCAGCCATCATCAAGTAATCCCTCTACCGAAGGGGAACAACTTATAACAATTAAGATAAACACCCACAATAATCTCTTCATTATCATTACCTTAACAATACTACCTTTATGGATTGAGCGAAAAGGCCTTCCGAATGGATTATGTAACTCCCGTTTGGCAATCTTCTTCCGTTAGTATCCCTACCATCCCAGGAAATTCTATACTCACCCGGAAAAACCTTATTATTGATAAATTCCTTTACCTCACGTCCCAGGAGGTCATAGACTGATATGGATAATCTCCCTGGTTCCCTGATAGTAAACAAAAACTCTGTTTTGCTGAATATTGGATTTGGACCAACGAGTCTCATCATATTATCATATGGACAGGACTCTGTTTCTTCATCGCTAATAAATAATCGAAAAACTCCCAATCGATCACTCTTTGCATAGATAATATTATTCTCAATATCTATTAAGCTCTCTAATTTTCTCCATAAATCTTCATCCCAGTGATAAGCAGCAATCTTCTTCTCAAGGATATCTTTGCCCTTCAATTCATATCGAATAGCAAGAGAAAATTCCTTTGATAGAAGGAGGTCATCCGTCCCAATAATGTAGGGTTCACCAATCGAAATCCTATCGTTATTAATCCCCATCCATTTCATACCATACTCATCTAACTTGCCGCTCAGGATATACCTCTCTTCTGCGACTGAATTTGGTAAGAATGAACACTTACAGAATTTATCAGGTGTGGATAGATCGAATTCATCCAGTGAGAGTTTACCAAAAGAGTAATTTCTAACACCCTGCCCCTGGTTCCTCCCTACATCGAATCCAATAACAGCAATCTCCATCTCCTCAATCAAAGGGAGATTGTATTCAGAGTGATAGGTCCTATCCACAGTAGGAACATTTCTCAAAGATATTTCCTCCATTGTTCCGCCGATAGAAACCACCACTGAATCCGGAGGAGAATCACCACCCTTAAGGCACTCTGATGAGAAGACCCAGATATCAACCCATTTCTCAAGATAAGGATTCTGAAGAACCAATATCCCAAATTGAGGGGGTATGGTGTCTCGAAAAGATAATGCATAAGAAGGATCCACTATCCCCCATCCATATACTATATCATATCCTACCGCGCCAAGGTCCCTTGCTGTGAAATACATAATATCCTCGATATAAGCAGGATCCTCTATTCCCCGGGCTTTCAATAAACCTGCAAGACCACTGACAATAGGTGCAGACATCGATGTCCCCTGAAAGAAATAATTATAGAATTCATCCACCCAGCAGGTATCACCGTCTAATCTAAAGGTCTGCTGCAAGATTCCATCCCCATAATTATCATCATTTCTATCATGCAGAAGATCACCCCCTGGTGCCGAAAGGTCAAGACCTTGCCCAAACTGGGAATAATAGGCTAAAGAATCTTGCCACTCTGTCGCAGCAACCGCAATAACCTCTTCGAATCCAGCAGGATAGGATAGCTGTCCTACGGATTCATTTCCAGCAGAAGCAACCACAACCACGCAGGAATCCCTTGCCAGTTTGACAGCATCATGGACAACACTCCAACCAGAAGAATTGCCGGGCGCTCCAGTAAGTGATAGATTGATAACATCCGCACCATTATTGGCAGCATAGACTATTCCATCTGCTATATTAGTTGAATATCCCCAACCAGCGTAATTAAGAACCTTAACAGGCATTATGGAACAATCGGGAATCATACCAGCCATTCCCAGATTGTTATTTGTTGCCTGCGCAATAATACCTGCAACATGAGTCCCATGTCCATTGTTATCATTTGGATGGGAATCATCATTGACAAAGTCATATCCCTGAACAAACCCTACTCCATTAAGATCTGATGCAAGACGATACCACCCACCAGAGGATTTCACAGTGGGGTGCTCTTCATATGAAGGAATGGGATAATCCTCGTATGCCACGCCACAATCAACTACAGCAATAACTACAGATGTATCACCTCTCTCTATATCCCAGGCTGATTCCATATCCAGGTGAAGAGAATCAAGATGCCACTGATATGAGAAATATGGGTCATCCGGGGTCCAGCATATTCTACCAATTGCAATGCGATCTGCATAGAGCACAAACTTCTTTTTCCGATACTCATAAAGAAAATCTTCAATGCTATGCCCTTTCGGAACCTCGATAGTATAGAAATCAAGGTATGGACTCTTATAAATAATCTTACCTCCTAAATGGGCTGTAATATCTTTGATTTCATATTCGAGGATGTCATCTCTCAAACGAACCACAATACGGTCAGGAACTAAATTTGATAGGTTATCGTGATCCGGAACATCTATTGGACCATTAAGAAGAGTTAATACAAGTATTAATAACAAAGAACTGTTCATTTTTTACCTCTAATATGTGTTTGGTATTACCTACCCACAAAAATCTGGCATTGTCCCAAAGTTGTTTATACGCTCGGTGGTAGCCAGATAAGATATGAGAAGTCCAGCGTCCAATGTCGAGAGTCGAGAGTCAAAGACAAAGAGTTGGTGGGTTAGTGTGTTAGTCAGTTCCTCCCAGACCTCCACGAAAAATAAGAAGAGCGAGGAGAGGAACTCGCAATGACAATTTGTTGGGTTTGTAGGGTGATATGTGATATGTGCATGTTCATCTTCTATCTCATAACACATAACACCCGCCTGTCTTCTCGCTTGACTTCTATCACATATCACCTGCTTGTCTTCTCTCCCTTAACTTCCCATGTAACCACCGAGCTTGTTTACTTGTGTTCATCTGCGGTTAAAAATGGTTGGGTGGAGAGGAGTTTTGCACTTTGCAATCTGCATTTTGCAATGGAGCGAAGCGACTATCTCTGTGTCCTCTGAAAACATAAAAAATAGGGGGGATTGGTGGGGTTCTGCCTTAATCTGCGTTCATCTGCGGTTAAAAATGGTTGGGTGGAGAGGAGTT
Organism: Caldifarciminota bacterium; assembly: GCA_023131835.1. GTDB lineage: Bacteria > Hydrothermota > UBA3072 > UBA3072 > UBA3072 > JAGLZA01. The sequence continues at coordinate 14,218 of JAGLZA010000183.1, read as the reverse complement.
TTGCATTTTGCACTTTGCAATCTGCATTTTGCAATGGAGCGAAGCGACTATCTCTGCGTTCATCTGCGGTTAAATAAAAAGGTAGTAGTGGATGTTTTTGCATTCTCAATATCCCCTTATCTCCTTCAATTTCTTCCTTAATATCTTTTCTGGAATAGGCTGATAATTCATAAACTGCATCTGATGAACTCCTCTTCCACTGGTGAGGGAACGGAGGGTAGTTGCATAGCCAAACAATCTTGCCAATGGAACGTGAGCATCTATAATTTCAACCTCCTCTCTGTGTTCAATATTCTTTATCTCTGCTCTTTTGGAATTAAGGTCATCCAATACGGAACCGAAATATGTCTTTGGAATTGTGACTTCAATTCTCATAATAGGTTCTAAAATAATTGGGTCTGTCTTTTTATATGCCTCTTTGAATGCAAAGGAGGCTGCTATCTTATATGCAATATCACTTGAATCCACCTCATGGCATGAACCTCCTGTAACTATAATGCGTCCACCGGTCACCTCATATCCTGCGAGGAAACCTGAATACCTTGCTTCCTCTACACCTTCTTTTATAGCTTTTATAAACTCTTTCGGAATTTCACTTGGCGAGGCTTTATTGATAAATTCATATTCCTCCGCGGGTTCCAGTCTCAGTATTACATGACCATACTGGCCTTTGCCCCCTGTTTGTTTAATAAATTTACCTTCCCCTGTAGCTTCCTGTCTTATAGATTCTTTATAAGAAACCTTTGGGGTACTGACTCTTGCATGAACAGAAAATTCTCTTTTAATACGCTCTATTATTACTTCAAGGTGAAGTTCACCCATACCATATATCAGGGTTTCACCCGTATTAAGATCATTTTTGACCTCAAAGGTGGGGTCTTCTTCACTCATCTTCCTAAGGGCAAGTGCAAATTTCTCCTGGTCTGCAAGGCTTCTTGGCGTAATTGAGGTGAATATCACAGGTTTAGGAATATCGGGCGGCTCAAGCAGAATAGGGTGATCCACGTCTGTCAGGGTATAACCTGTTGTAACATTCTGCAAGCCCCGAAAAGCAACTATCTCCCCTGCTTCTGCCTCTGCTATCTCTTCCATCTTGTTGGCATGCATAAGGATGATCTTTGAAATCCTCTCTTTTGTTCCCCTATTCACATTTAAAACCCTCTCTCCCTTTTTTACCCTCCCGGAATAAATCCTTACATAAGTCAACTTCCCATGGGGATCTGTCAGAATTTTAAATGCAAGGGCGCTAAAGGGACCATCAGGGTTACTCTCTCTCTTCTCCTCTTCCTCTGTCTCTGGATTTCTTCCTGTAATTAAAGGGACATCAAGCGGGGAAGGGAGATAATCCACCACAGCATCTATCACCTTCTGAACCCCTATATTCTTCAATGCTGAACCACTCATTACAGGAAACACGTTGGATCTTACGGTTATTTTTCGTATTGCCCTCCTTAGTAATTCTTGAGTAATCTCTTCTTCATCGAGATATTTTTCCATGAGTTCATCATCATACAGGCTGATTTTATCTATTAACTCCTCTCTTAAACCATTTGCTTTACTCAAAAGTTCATCAGGTATAGGAATACTCACATACTCCATTCCCTCTCTATCCTTCCATACCCAACCCTTCATATCAACAATATCAATTACTCCCTTCAACTCTCCCTGCTCATAGAAAGGAAAATTAACAATAAGGGAAACTACTTTCAGTTTTTCCTCCATCATATCAACAGTTCTAAAGAAATCCGAACCCTTTCTGTCTAATTTATTGATAAAGGTTATTCGTGCTAAGCCGTATCTATTTGCCTGTCTCCAGACAGTTTCAGATTGTGCCTCCACTCCCTCAACGCCACTAAATATCACTATTCCACCATCTAAGACCCTCAAAGTCCGTTCAACCTCCATTGTAAAATCTACATGTCCGGGAGTATCTATAATATTAATTCTCTTACCACTCCAGTAAATAGTAGTAGCCGCTGATGTAATAGTAATCCCTCTCTCCTTCTCCTGATCCATATAATCCATTGTTGCCAGACCTTCATCCACTTCACCCATTTGATGAACCTTACCACTATAAAAGAGTATACGTTCAGTTAGTGTTGTCTTCCCTGCATCTATATGGGCAATTATACCCATATTCCTAATATCCGTGTTATCAACCTTTTTCCTTTTATCGTATGTATTATACATTTGAATGCCCTCAGAACTATAGACTCAAATTAACATTGGGCGAACAGACTTCTCAAATCTTCCGATTACCACTTATAATGTGCGAAGGCTTTATTAGCTTCTGCCATCCTGTGGGTATCCTCTTTCTTCTTGTATGCCATCCCTTCTTTCCTTGATGCAGCAATAATTTCATTGCAAAGACGTTCCTTCATAGTGTATTCACCTCTCTTCCGGCTGGCATCAATGAGCCAGTTAACTGCAAGGGACATGCGTCTTTCAGACCTGACCTCCACAGGTACCTGATAGGTCGCTCCACCAATCCTGCGTGGGCGAACCGCAACTACTGGTTTGACATTATTTATGGCTTTATTAAAGACCTCAATGCCATCAGATCCAGCTCTCTGGGTTATAATATCAATAGCATTATAGAATATGTTCTCTGCTACGGTCTTCTTCCCGCCCCACATTAGATTATTTATAAACTTGGAAACAAGAACTGAATGATACTTATAATCCGGAGCAATTTCTCTTTTGGGAGCCCTCCTCCTTCTTGCCATTATTCCTCCTTTGGCTTCTTTGTTCCGTATCGAGATCTACTCTTTCTTCTATCTTCAACACCAATTGAATCATAGACACCCCGAACTATATGATACCTGACACCTGGTAAATCTTTAACTCTACCTCCCCTGACAAGAACTATAGAATGTTCTTGAAGGGTATGCCCTTCACCTGGTATATATGTAGTAACTACCATCCCATTGGACAATCTCACTCTTGCCACCTTGCGCAGCGCAGAGTTGGGTTTCTTAGGGGTTGTAGTATAAACCCTAACACATACACCTCTTTTCTGCGGGCAAGAATCAAGGGCAGGTGATTTCGTCTTCTTTTTCACCTTCTTTCTTCCCTTGCGAACCAGTTGATTAATTGTTGGCATTAAACACCTCCTAAGCTCTTTTTTCTTCTTCTTCTTCTTCCTTGAAACTTAATCGAATTCTTTCATACTCTTTAAGTCCAGTTCCTGCTGGAATTTTACCTCCTATAATCACATTTTCCTTGAGTCCCTTAAGATAATCCACCTTACCTTCAAGAGAAGCGCTTAAAAGCACACTGGTGGTTCTCTGGAAAGATGCTGATGCTATAAAAGAATCCGAGGAAAGAGAAGCCTGCGTAATACCTAAGAGTAGGGGCTTGTAAGTGGCTGGTTCTTTCCCTTCCTGAGTCATCATCCTGTTCTCCTCTCTTATTATCTTTGCATCCACAATCTGATCTTCAAGGAATCGAGTATCCCCTCCATCTGCAACCTTTACCTTTTTAAACATCTGCCGCACTATGATACCAATATGTTTATCATCTATCTTGACACCCTGCATTCTGTAAACCTCCTGAATCTCATTCAGAAGATATTGCTGGGCAGCTGTAACTCCCTTTACGCGCAGAATATCCTGAGGATCAACAAATCCCTCACAGAGCTTATCCCCTGCTCTTACAGTCTGACCCTCATAAACACTAAAGTATTTCCCATAAGGAACCTTATATTCTCTCCGCTCTTTATCAGACTCAACATAAATTTTGCGCTTACCACGAGAAACCTCTCCGAAATGAACAATACCATCTATCTCTGATATTATCGATTTTTCCTTTGGTGTCCTCGCTTCTACAAGGGCTTCTACCCGCGGAAGTCCTCCTGTAATATCCTGAGTCCTTGCTATATCCCTGGGTTTTTTTGCCAGTAGATCTCCAATTTCAACTTCATTACCATCTTCAATAAAGAGATATGCCCCCATGGGTATTGAATAACTCCCTATCTTCTTCTTACCATAAAGAATCTCTATTGTAGGAATATACTTACGAGTCTTCTCATATACCACCATTCTCTGTCTCTTGCCTGATTCATCTACCATCTCTTTTAATGTAATTCCTTCCTCAATATCTACAAACCTGACAGTTCCCTTTTGTTCTGCTATTATCAAATTAGAATATGGCTCATATTCAAAGAGAACATCACCCTTAACCAACTCGGCCCCATCTTCCACCTCAAGTATTGCACCATAAGGGACTCTATACCTCAACCTTCCGCCACTGTGTTCTAAGAAGATTGCACTCTTTCTTGAGAGGACTACATGGAATTTATCCCTTCGTTCTTCAAATAATAGACCGGGAGAAAATTTTATCTTTCCATCTTTGGGTGCCTTCTGGACAGATTCCTCGGCCACACCAGAAGCGATACCACCCACATGGAAGGTCCTCAGTGTCAACTGTGTACCGGGTTCTCCAATGGATTGCGCAGCTATAACACCAACCGCCGTCCCTTTTTCCACTAATTCACCGGTAGAGAGATCCATACCGTAACATTGCTGGCATACACCTCGCTCAGCCTCACAGGTCAACACAGAGCGCATCTTGAGCGATTCGACCCCTGCTTCTTCAATCTCTATAGCACTCTCCTCGGTAATCCATTCTCCTGCAGGCAAGATAATATCTCCTGTAAGCGGATGAACAACATCATCAGCAGTATATGAACCCTCTATCCTATCCCTTAAAGGTTCAACGATCTTACCTCCTTCTACCAATGAAGATACCTCAACTCCCATCACTGTTCCACAATCTCCTTCAGTCACCACCATTTCCTGAGCTACATCAACTAATCTTCTGGTAAGATAACCTGCCTCAGCAGTCTTCAGGGCTGTATCGGTCAGCCCCTTTCTCCCCCCGTGTGAAGAGATAAAATATTCCATTTCATTCAATCCTTCTTTAAAGGAATGGAGAATTGGGGTTTCTATGATCGCCTGTGTAGACAGTTTTTTCTGAGGCTTAGACATAAGACCACGAAGTCCGGAAAGCTGTCTAACCTGGTCCATATTACCTCTTGCGCCAGAATTTGTCATCATATATATGGGGTTAAAACCAAATCTATCCTCACTAAGGGCATTCTTTAATGCTTTTTCCACCTGTTCTGTTGCCCTTGTCCAGGCATCAATGACCTTATTGTACCTTTCTCCCTCTGTAATAATTCCCTTTTCCTTATATTGTTTCTCTGCCTCTTGTACCTTATTTCGTGCTTCTTCAATAATCTTGTCTCTCTCTTCAGGGATTATCATATCGTCAAGGCCAAAGGTTAAACCAGAAATGGATGCATATTCAAAACCAAGGGTTTTGATATCATCCAGGAATAAAGCAGTTGTATCCATCCCTAACTTCCTATAGCACCTCCGAACTAAAGCGGTTAAGCTTTTACTGGCTAACTTTTCATTTATCCAGCGAAGTGGTTCAGGAACTATCTCGTTAAAAACAACCCTTCCTGTCGTTGTCTCAATCCATTTCCCATCATATCTAAACTTAATCCAATCATGTAGATTCAATACACCGCTTTCATAAGCAGTAATTACCTCATCTATGTCATCGAAGAAGCTTTTTATCTCTTTAACCTCAGATTTTTCCTTTGTAAGGTAATAAATTCCAATAACTATATCCCGAGTAGGAGAGATCAGTGGAATCCCGCTTGAAGGAGAAAGAATGTTCCTTGAAGAAAGCATAAGGGTATATGCTTCCAGCCGGGCATATGGAGAAAGAGGGATATGGACAGCCATCTGGTCTCCATCAAAGTCAGCATTAAAAGGAGGACAAACCATAGGATGAATGCGGATAGCATTCCCTTCTACCAATTTTGGTAGAAAAGCCTCTATCGAGATTCTGTGTAAAGTGGGTGCCCTATTCAATAGAATTGGGTATCCATCAACTACCTCTTCCAATAAATCCCAAACAAGTGGGTCATCCGTTTCCAGTTTCTTTCTGGCTTTTCTTATTGAATCCACAACACCCTGTTCCTCTAACTTTCTTATCAGAAACGGCTTAAACAACTCCCGTGCCATCGTTTTGGGAAGACCACATTCATGTAATTTTAGGGTAGGATCTACCGTAACTACCGATCTCCCTGAATAATCAACCCTCTTTCCAAGTAGATTCCTCCTGAACCTTCCACTCTTTCCCTTAAGAGAATCAGTGAGAGACTTGAGTGGTCTATTACCTCTTCCTGTAATGGGACGCGATATCCTGGCATTATCCATAAGGGCATCAACTGCCTCTTGAAGCATTCTCCTTTCATTCCGCAAGATAATATCAGGAGCATCAATATCTACAAGGTTCTTCAATCTATTATTTCGAGTAATCACTCGCCTATAAAGGTCGTTAACATCAGAGGTAGCAAACACCCCTCCTTCCAATGGAACCAGAGGTCTTATATCAGGGGGAATCACAGGGAGAACACGAATGATCATCCACTCAGGTTTATTCCCTGAATTTCGAAACGCCTCAACAATGGAAAGCTTCTTGAGTAATTTTTTCTTTTTGTGACTCGAACGCTCACTCTTTATTTGAGCCCTCAGGGTCTCTGCAGTAGCCTCAATATTAATATTCTTAAGAAGATCATAAATTGCCTCTGCCCCCATTTTTGCCGTGAAGGAACCATGATATTCTTCTTGAAGTTTGTGATAATCCTCGGCAGGTAATAACTGCTTCTTTTTAAGGGGAGCATCCCCAGGATCGGTAACAATGTAAGATTCATAATATAGAACCCTCTGAAGTTGCGATTTGGTAAGATCCAGTAATCCACCTATCCTTGTTGGAGTAACTTTGTAAAACCATATATGAGCCACTGGCACTGCCAACTCTACATGTCCCATCCTTTCTCTTCGAACGCTGGATTTAGTCACTTCAACCTTACACCGTTCACAAATATGCCCTTTATATTTTGGCCCCTTGTATTTTCCACAGTTACATTCGTAGTCCTTAACCGGACCAAATATCCGTTCACAGAATAATCCACCCATCTCAGGCTTTTGCGTTCTATAGTTTATAGTCTCTGATTTAGTAACCTCTCCATGTGACCAGGATAGAATTGTTTCTGGAAATGCTAAAGAGAGTTTTATGAGGTTAAAACCCTTCGGCAGACTATCCCTATTCTTTCCAACATTAAACCTCATATTCTTCCTCCCCTTCTTTAAGGAGTTCAACATTCAATCCAAGACCCTGTAATTCTTTAACAAGAACATCAAAGGATGCAGGGAATCCCGGCTGAGGTGGAGTTTTACCCTTAACTATAGCCTCATATGTCTTATTTCTCCCCTCGACATCATCTGATTTAACTGTAAGCATCTCTTGAAGACAATAGGCTGCTCCATAGGCTTCAAGAGCCCAGACCTCCATTTCACCAAACCGCTGCCCTCCATATTGAGCTTTTCCTCCAAGAGGTTGTTGTGTTATCAAGGAATAAGGACCAGTTGCCCTTGCATGATGTTTATCTTCTACCATATGGTAGAGTTTCATTATAGACATATAACCGACTGTTATCCTTTCGTCAAAAGGCTCTCCAGTTCTTCCATCACAAAGACATACTTTTCCATCCTCCGGAAGACCAACTTCCTTAAGCAACTCTTTTATCCTTTTAACAGAGATCCCTTCAAAGACGGGACTTGCAACCATTATATTTAACTTCTTTGCTGCCCATCCAAGGTGCGTTTCAAGTATCTGTCCTACATTCATCCTCGAGGGAACTCCAAGAGGATTCAAAACTACATCAATCGGAGTCCCATCTTCAAGATATGGCATATCTTCTTCAGGCACAATCCGAGATACAACGCCCTTATTGCCATGCCGACCTGATAGTTTATCACCAATAGAAACCTTTCTACGCTGTCCAATGTACACCTTCACCAATTTATTTACCCCGGCAGGTAATTCGTCACCTCTCTCTGCAATGGTTATAACATCATCTTTCTCTTTTTCTAACTTTTCAATCTTTTCATTCGTCTCTTCTAAAAATTTTTGCACCGAGGGATAACCAGAAAATCCTTCCCATTGTTCAATTCTGGATATATGCTTATGTTTGAATTTTGAATTTATCCTTAGAAGAACCTCTCTCTTCTCTTCTCCACTATTTTTATCCCTGGTTACAACATATAAGGTCTTTTTTGCGGTCTTTCCAAGCAATAAATCCCTTACTATGGATTCTCTTCTCTTTTTTAACTCCTGAATGCGCTTATCGTACTTTTGCGAAACAGCATCAATCTTGCTTTTTCTTGGTTTCCTCTCTAAAATGGATGTTCCAATAACAACCCCGGATACACCTGAAGGAACCTTGCGAGAAGTATCCTTGACATCTTCAGCTTTCTTTCCAAAAATGGCTCGCAGTAATTTTTCCTCAGGTGTAAGTTCTGTTTCTCCTTTTGGCGAAATCTTCCCTACAAGTATATCACCTTCACTTACTGTAGCGCCAATCCTGACAATGCCTTCCTTGTTTAAGTCAGCAACAGCCTCTTCAGAAACATTGGGAATCTCGTTTGTGGTTTCTTCAGACCCCAGTTTTGTATCTCGAACATCACATGTATATTCTTCAATGTGAAACGAAGTAAATACATCTTCTTTCAACAACCTCTCTGATATAACAATAGCATCTTCATAGTTCCACCCAAAGTATGGAACAAACGCTACAAGAACATTCTGCCCCAATGCCAATTCACCCTGATCGATTGCTGCTCCATCTGCAATAATATCTCCCTCTTCAATCTTCTGACCCTTTTTCACTATAGGACGCTGATTCATGCAGGTATTTTGATTGGACCTCTTGAATTTCCCGAGATGATAAATATCATATGGCTCGGCTGTAAGTCTTTTACCTCTTTTAATCCAGATTTCCTCGGCTGTTACCTTATGAACCACCCCTCCCCTCTTTGCCACAACCACTGCTTGTGAATCCCTTGCCACCTTTTCTTCAATCCCTGTCCCCACAAGAGGAGCTTCAGGTGTCAAAAGAGGAACTGCCTGACGTTGCATATTCGATCCCATCAGAGCCCTGTTGGCATCATCGTGCTCCAGGAACGGAATGAGAGAAGAAGAGACTGAGACCAGTTGCTGAGGAATAAGGTCAACATAGTCAATCTCCTCTCTTTTAACCATCGGATATGAATCCTTTCTTCTTGCAATCAGATAGTTTTTTTTGATCTTATTATTCTTATCCACCTCTGGATTTGCCGGTGCTATGGTAAATTTATCTTCAGTTGTAACATCAAGATAGTCTATCTGACCGAGAAGAACTCCCTTCTTAACCTTCCTATATGGAGTTTCTATAAAACCGTCTTCGTTAATATAACTGAGAGAAGCAAGAGATGTGATTAATCCAATATTGGGCCCTTCGGGAGTTTCAATCGGACATATACGACCATAATGGGAATAGTGAACATCACGCACTGCAAAACCCGCAGTATCACGGGTTAACCCCCCGGGTCCCAGAGCAGATAAACGTCTCTTATTGGTAAGCTCCGCTAAAGGATTTGACTGATCAAGAAACTGGGAGAGTTGACTCGTCGCAAAGAATGAATTTATAAGTCCACTAATCTGTCGGGTATTTATCAATTCTTTTGGTGTCATCTCTTCATTTTCCTTAATGATCATCCTTTCCGTTATCGTTCTTACCATTCTGCGGAGAGCCACCCTGATTTGATTCTCCAATTGCTCTCCAACAGTCCTGACCCTTCTGTTTCCAAGATGATCTATATCATCTTCCTCTCTCTTACCATCCGCAAGTTCCATCAAACCCTTAATGGTATTGATAAAATCCATGGGGGCAAGAGATAAAAAATTCTCATCAACTTCCTGGTTTAATTTTCTATTTATAGCTTTTCGACCCACTCTTGAAAGATTAAAATTTGCAGAGTTAAAGAAAGTAGAACGGAAATGGTCACTTGCAATCTTTACACTTGGAGCATGTGTTCCTCTAAGGTATTGATATATCTTCTGTACAGCCTCTCTGCCGTCCTCCGCTTTATCCTTTCTTAATGTATTTAGCATATAGGATGGTGTTGACTTAACTGGTACGGATAGAATAAATAACTTCTTAATATCTTTTGAACACCACTCCTTTAGATTCTCTTCGTCAATCCTATCTCCAGCCTCAGCAAACACCTCTCCTGTTTCCTCTGATATGATGTCCTTTGAGAGATATTTACCGATAAGACGAACATCAGTAATATCCAATTCTTCTTCCTGGAAGAAAATTAAAAGGATATCTTCCTTTGAATTCCAGATTCCCTTTGCTCCCTCGATCTCTTTATCAATCTCATTGATACTGGAAACGAGTTCTTCTCTAAACCCCTTTTCCCTGATTTCCGCAAGCAGGGATTCTTTTTTCCGTTCCGATTCTTCAATATCTTTAAGATATCCTAAAGCCTTTATAAGTACCGTTACAGGAAAACGACGTCTCCTATTCAAATTGACCTTTATAACTTCCTTCATTTTTATCTCAAAACGAATCCAGGACCCTCGATCAGGGATTATCTGCGCGTTGAATGTACTTCTTGCCTCATCAATCTTTTCTTCCTCAAAGTATACACCAGGGGACCGATGGAGTTGTCCCACTATCACCCTTTCCACTCCATTAATTACAAAGTCTCCCCTTTCTGTCATCAAGGGGAAGTCGAGTAGGAAGACATCCTGTTCTATCGACTGTCGAACTTCTCTTTTTCCTTTAAAATCCCTTGAGATAGACGATTCTTCTGATACCTCATACTCAATCAATCTAAAACGTCCAAAAAGAGGGGAAGTATAGGTGACTTCTTTTTCCCTGGCTTGTTCAGGTGTATACCTGGGAGGCTCAAGCCAATAATAAAGATATTCTAATTTATATCTACCATGAATATCTTCAATCGGAAAAATCTCTCGAAATACCGACTCTAACCCTTTATCAGGGCGATTTTCTGGACTGTCGTTATATTCATTCTGCATAAACCTCTCAAAGGAGTCTCGCTGAACAGATAAGAAGTTAGGCGCCTTAAACTCAAGTCCTTCCAGAAGATTTCTATTATAATTAAAATACTTCCTTTTGGGAACCAATAGAATCCCTCCTTTTGCAATATAACAAAATTTTTAGTGACAATATAAGCTTATCACTTTCACCCGGAGACAACCATTCTGCCTGATTTGCTATGCAATTTAATAAAACCCAGGCTCTTACTTTAATTCTACTTCACCACCTGCTTCTTCAATGGTTTTCTTCATCTCCTCAGCTTCGGTCTTTGATATCCCCTCCTTGAGTGTCTGGGGCACAGATTCGACAAGTTCCTTGGCTTCTTTCAAACCAAGTGAAAGTAAAGAACGAACGTCTTTTATTACGGCAAGCTTACTATCACCAAAGGATTTTAGAATCACATTAAACTCTGTCTTTTCTTCTACCTCTGCCTGCGCTGCAGATGCTAAAGGTGCTTGCATAACAGGAGCTGCAGCCGTTACTCCAAATCGCTCTTCCATTGCATCCACGAGTGTTTTTAATTCCAATAAATTCATCTTTCCCACTAAGTCAATAACCTTTTCTGCATTCTTCGTTAATTTTACCTCTTCTGCCATTATTCCTCCTTTTGATCCGCTATCCCGGATAGAATATTTACTAATCTCCTCGGAATATTCGAAAGTATGTAAACCATGTTAACAAGGGATGAAGAGAAGATTTCAATCATTTTACCATACAGTTCTTCCCTTGATGGTATAGTAGCTAATTTCAAAATACTCTCTCCATCAAATATCTCACCTTCTATATACCCACCATTCACAACGGGTATATCATCACCAGATTTAAAATCAGCAATTATTTTAATTGCTGCTATAGGATCACCATAGGCAAATATCATTGCGGTAGGGCCACTAAGTAGCCCTGAAAGCTCCTCAATAGAATTCTCCTTCAGGGCTCTAAGAATCAGCCGATTCTTAAATACCTTCATCTCGGCATCACTCTTCTTTAATAAAGCACGTAGTCCATTCATCCTGGGAGCTGAAAGGTGGCCGAAATTTGCAAAACATATTAAGGTAGCCCTATTTAGTCTCTCTTTTATATTCTTTACTACTATTTTCTTTTCTTCAATTCCCATAACTATCTCCGTTGAATAATTTCATTTCTTACCTGCTGTGTATCAACCTTTACTCCTGGGCCCATCGTTGAAGAGAGAATAATACTGTAGATGTAAACACCGGAAGCAGAAGGAGGCCGAAGACTCCATATCTTTCGGATTGCTTCCGAAAAATTCTCATAGAGGTCTTCTTCCTTAAAAGATGCCTTTCCAATGGGAATATGGAGATTTCCGCTTTTATCTACCTTGAAATTGATTTTCCCCTTCTTGATTTCCTCAACGGCTGCGCCAATATCTCTCGTTACCGTTCCATCCTTGGGCGTTGGCATCAATCCCCTTGGTCCTAATATCCTGCCCAGTTTTCCAATCTTTGGCATCATTTCGGGCACTGACACTACAGCATCACATTCGAGCCATCCATCCTCTATTTTCTTAACAAACTCCTCCCCTCCTACCCAATCTGCTCCTGCCTCTTCAGCCTTTACCTGTAATTCTCCTTCAGCAAAAACGAGCACCTTCCTTTCTTTACCGCTCCCCTTTGGAAGAACTACAGAACCTCTAACCATTTGGTCAGATTTCCTTGGGTCTACACCGAGATTTACAGATAGTTCGATAGTCTCATCAAATTTTGCAGTTGCTAATTTACGAACCTCTTTAATCGCCTCTTCTATAGGGTACCTATTGCTTTTATCAAACTGATTCCGTAATCCCTCGTATCTCCTACTCCTCTTCATTACTTGCCCCCTTCAACCAATATTCCCATAGACTGTGCTGTACCTTCAATAATCTTCATAGCCTGTTCAATATCGCCTGCATTAAGATTTTCAAACTTTACTTCAGCGATTTCTCTAACCTGTTTTTTTGTTACAGTTGCAACCTCCTCCCTGTTGGGTTCTCCGGAACCTTTCAAAATACCCGCTGCTTTCTTGAGAAGGAAAGATGTCGGGGGTTTCTTCATAATAAAATCGAAGGAATTATCTTTGTACACTGTAAGAATAACAGGAATAAGATCATCTCCCCTATCCTTGCTTCTTTCGTTGAATTGAGTACAGAAGTTCATAATATTCACACCATATTGTCCCAGGGCTGGACCAATAGGTGGCGCTGGAGTAGCTTGCCCTGCAGGTATCAATAACTTTATCTCTGCCTTTTTCACTTTTGCCATCTTCTTTATCCTCCTAAGTCGACTCAACCTGATTGTAACCAAGTTCGACCGGCGTAGACCGACCGAATACCGTTACCATAACGGTCAATCGTTCCTTCTCCCTATTGACTTCTTTCACTGTTCCATTGAAATCAGTAAAAGGACCATCAATAATTCGAACACTTTGATCAATTAACAAACGCGTTTCACTTATTTCCTCTACAGTTCCCATAAGTTCCATTATCTTCTCAGCTTCCTCCTCCGATATAGTCTGGGGAGCTTTTTTTCCAAGAAAACCCATAACACGTGGAGACTCAGAAATCAACTGCATAACCAAATCATCTGGAGCTGCATGGATAAGGATATACCCGGGATATAATCTTTTCTCCTTACTGGATATATTCCCTTCACTATCCCGAACCTTTATCATCCGCTTGGGAACAATGATACGGTCTATCAAATCACCTATTCCTCTCCTTGATATCTCTTCCTGGAGATATCGGGATACCCTTCTTTCATAACCAGTAAATACATGGATTATATACCACCTACTTTCCATATCATTCACGCCTTACCCGAAAAGAACAAAGAATAGACGGTTAAATATTATATCCATTACCCAGATTACGCCAGCAAAAATCATCGAAACTACAATCACTATACCAGTCGATGCCCATAACTCTCTACGATTAGGCCAGGAAACCCTGGATAACTCTTGCTTTACTTCCTTAAAAAAGGTAATTACCTTTTTAAACATTATTTCTTTTTAACAGGCCTGGGAGGACTTGAACCCCCAACCCCCGGATTTGGAGTCCGGTGCTCTAACCAGTTGAGCCACAGGCCTAAACCTCCTTATGGATTGTATGTTTCTTACAACGAGAACAATATTTATTCAATTTTAATTTACCCCTTGCATCTTTATTCTTTCTCGTTGTATAATTACGTTCTTTACATTCACTGCATTCTAATCTCACTATAACTCTCAAAGTGCTACTCCTCTATCTTTGTTACTACG